>JAFUUG010000478.1 GCA_017483905.1 Bacillota bacterium | reverse complement strand
CCTTTTGAAACAAAGGAGCAGCTCATTCAGGAAACAGATAAACTAAAAAAAGAAAAACTGACTATCGAAAATGAATACACCAAAGCCAAAAGCAATTATGATGCCTGCGATAAAAAAATAACCGAATACACCGCCTCCATCAAAGGATTCAAAGAGCAGCTCATCAATAAAACAGATGCCGATGAAAACGAACTGACAGCTATTTTCAAAAAATTATCCTCCGAAAAAAATGATGCCGAAAAATCAAAAGAAAAAATACATCTAAGGCTTCATATAAATATCGGAGCGAAAAAAAATATCATCGCATATAATACACTGCTCACCGACACAGAGAAAAAACTCCGTTGTATCAAATCCCTTTCGGATACCGCAAATGGTAATCTTACGGGACAGGAAAAAATAATGCTTGAAACGTATGTTCAGATGACATATTTCGACCGTATAATCGCCCGTGCCAATACAAGATTTATGATATTATCGGGCGGTCAGTATGAACTGAAACGCCGTGTTTCTTCCGATACCCGTAAAATCCAGAGTGGTCTTGATCTTGATGTTATCGACCATTATAACGCAACGGTGCGAAGCGTAAATTCTCTTTCGGGTGGTGAATCCTTTAAAGCGTCCCTTTCTCTTGCCCTCGGTCTTTCCGATGAGATACAGTCCTCTGCCGGCGGAATAAAACTCGATACCATGTTTGTTGATGAGGGTTTCGGCTCTCTTGATGAAGAATCTTTGCAGCAGGCAATGGAAGCACTCATAAGTTTAAGCGAAAGCAACAGACTTGTGGGAATTATTTCTCATGTTTCCGAGCTTAAAGAACGTATCGAAAAACAAATAGTAATCACCAAAGACAAGAGCAGCGGAAGCAAGATCCGAATAATCACATAACATCTTTATATTTTCATACTCCATGGCGGAAAACCTGCGTTTTCCGTCATTTTTTACATAGACATCTTTGAAAATTCACAAACACACCCACTTTTTCATTAAACAGCTGTGCAAGTTTAGGGAAACACTAATTAATTCAAAACAAAAAAATAAATTTGACACAAAACGCATCTGTCTGAAAATTTATCATATTACACAAACATTGAAATTTACAGATATATAAGAAATATCTCACCCTTTTTCACAACGACCTCTTTCACATTTTTTTCCGTACTCTTTTCTATCTCCGAATCACACCTTTTTATTATCTCTTCGCCTGTTTCCCTGCATATCTTCCCGGCCGCCATATCTTCATAAACTCTCTTTATTATATCTGCATTTTTTCTTCTGTTCTCTTTGATTTTTTCACGCACTGCCCTTTCCGTTTCCTTTGTTCCCATATTATGCAGCGGACAGCCATTTCCCCTGTGACTTCCGCCGCATTTTCCGCAGAGTAACTTCTCACCGGATATTTTTTCAAATCTTTCTGCACATATACCGCAAACCACAGCATAAGGCAGCCTTTCCCCTTTGCCTCCGCTGTTTTCGTGCTTATATCTGCGTTTTTTCATCTCCTCCCGTACTTTTTCAAAACA
This sequence comes from Bacillota bacterium, assembly GCA_017483905.1. GTDB lineage: Bacteria > Bacillota > Clostridia > Lachnospirales > CAG-274 > RGIG4831. The sequence goes on along the minus strand of JAFUUG010000478.1, from coordinate 5,627 downwards.
TTCCTCCGATATTATCGCCTCATGGTTATCTTCCTTTATGTACCAGCTGCTTTTTTCGGTAGGAACGACTTTCTTATTCTTGTAATTCACTTTCCGATACTTCCCCTGTATCAGCTTTCCGATGTATACCTCATCGCATAATATCTTCCGTATCGTATTTGCGGACCAGTGCCCGTTTTTTCTTCCGTCGGGATCGAAATTGGGATTAAAATATTTCTCTCCGTTTTTCATTTTGTGCATACTCGGAGTATCTATCCCTCTTTCCGTCATTATCCCGGCTATTTTGGCTATTCCGTTCCCCTGTATATAAAGACTGTATATCTCCCTGACGTTTTCCGCCGCCTCCGTATCGATAACGAGCCGTGTCCTGTCCGTCATCTCCTTTTTGTACCCGTAAGGAGCAAAACTCGTAAGTACCTGCCCCTCCTCCATTTTTCTTCTGAATACGCACCTTATATTTTCCGAAAGGTCCTCGCAGTACCATTCGTTTATAAGTGCATTTATCTGTCTTGTCTTTTTGTTTCCTTTTACCTTTGTGTCTATGTTGTCCGTAAGGGAAATGAATCTTATCCCCCATATAAGAAAAAGTCCGTTTATATATCTTTCCGCTATCTCCATATCCCTTGTAAACCTCGATTGACTTTTGCATAGTATCACATCGAATTTTCTCTCTTTTGCATCTGCTATCAATTTCAGAAATTCGGGTCTTTCCCTGTCAAGCCCCGAGTAATCCTCATCAGAGTGTGTTCATAATCTTCCCTTGTTTACCTCTTCAAATAATTCTCTTTCAATTATACCCTTATGTGTTCCCCGCACCGTAAATCTTTCGCTCTCCTTTGTCACTATCCTCTTTCCCCTTGCATAGTTCTCCCGCCGGCTTTTCCTTTGCACCATATCACCCACATATACGGGATTTGATATTATCACGCCTATCGTCCTCTCGCACCATTTTATATTTTTCGCTCTTTCACTTTTTATCATTCCCCTGCTATATCTGTATGCACTCGGTGAAAGCACTCCATCATCATTCAATCTCTTTGCTATCTGAGAATAACTCATTCCGTCTGCACGAAACCGAAATATTTTCTGCACGATATTTTCGCACTCTTTATCTATGACGAGTCTGTGTCTGTCCTCCTTGCTTATCAGATATCCATACGGCGGATTCCCACCGATATATTCTCCGTTTTTCTGCTTTATTTCAAGTGCCGAGGTTATTTTCACAGATATATCCCTTGCATAGTGATCGTTTATAAGATTTTTAAAAGCTATCTCAAGCCCCGCCTCATCATTTTCAAAACTATCGTATCCATCGCATACCGCAATAAATCTCACCGACATTTTCGGAAATATCCTCTCGATGTATTCTCCCGTCTGTATGAAATTTCGCCCAAGCCTTGACAGGTCTTTCACGATTATGCACTCTATCTTCTTCTTTTCCGCATCTCTCATCATTTCCTCAAAAGCATCTCTGTCAAAATTCGTTCCGCTTCTTCCGTTATCCACATATAGCTTAACTTCTTTAAGATATTTCCTGCCTGCGATATACCGCCTTATTATTTCTATCTGGTTCTCTATGGTGTCGCTCTCTTCTCTTCCGCTGTTTTCGACAGAAAGCCTTGCATATATACCGCAGCCGAACACCTTTTCTTTTTTTTCCTCACCTGCTTTATCATATCTTTTCTTTTTTCTGCTCACTCTCGCCATTAAAAATATCCCCGCAAAGCAAAGTCACCTCTGCCCTGTCCTTTCCGAAAATTACGATCTTGCCTATAAAAAGACAGCTAAACCTTCTGTCAAATTTTTCCCCCGTAAGCATTTCAAATATATCCCCCACACCCTTTTCGAGCTTTTCCGCACTTATACCCGAACCGCTTCTCTCCCCCTTGCATACATATCTTCCGTTTTTTCTGACCGCCGCCGCACCGCATTTGCCGCATATCATCTTCCCCGAAAATACGCCGACCTTCTTCTCTCCCGCACAAACTCTGCTGTCCTCGTCAAGAACTCTCTGCACCGCTGCAAAAATACACTTGTCGATTATCCCCTCATGATTATCTTCAACTCTTATCCAATCCGACTTTTCTTTTTTGAAATTTGTCTTTATCTTATAATTCGGAGTACCCGATTTTCCCTGTTCAAGCACTCCTGTATATATTTCATTCCTGAGTATCCTTATAACCGCCGTATGTGTCCACTTGCTTCTCTCCATCTTCTTGAAACTCGTCGTATATTTAAGCCCCAGTGCCGTCTTGTAGTCCATAGGCGATAAGATATTTTTCTCATTGAGTTTGTCCGCTATAGCCTGATTGCTGTAACCCTCCGTTTTCATTTTAAATATCTTCCGCACATTTTCCGCAGCATATTCATCAATTATGAGCCTGTTTTTATCTCCGCCTTTCATATACCCGTAAACCGCAAATGCCCCCGTAAAATCCCCTCTCCGCCTTTTTGCCTCAAGGCTGCTCCTTATCTTTCCCGAAATATCCCGCAGGTAGCTGTCGTTAAGCAGATTTTTAAAAGGAATTATGATATTATCTCTCCGGCATCTTTCATCGCTGCTGTCATAACCGTCAGTCACGGCAATAAATCTTATGTTCATCGCAGGAAATATATTTTCTATATATCTTCCCCCGTCGATATAATTTCTTGAAAATCTTGACAGATCTTTCACGATAACGCAGTCCGCCTCACCGTTTCCGATCATTCTCATCATTTCGATAAATCCGGGTCTGTCCGTATTCACACCGCTGCACCCGTCATCGACGCATTCCGCTATTATCCTTATTCCCTCTTTTCTCTCGACATATCTTTTTATAATATCTCTCTGATTTTTAATGCTGTTGCTCTCGTTTTTTTCTCCGTCCTCTTTCGATAATCTCAGATATGCTATTGCCCTGTTCATTCTCTCACTCCCCGATCGCCATAATATATCACACTCATCGCAGTATGCCGCAACGATCGTAAAACCCTCTCTCTTTGCGTATTCTCTGAGGAGCATTTTCTGATTTACTATACTCTCGCTCTCTTCTCCTTTTTTATCGCTGTCTTCCACCGAAAGTCTGCAATATATTGCGGCACGTTCTCCCATAAAAATAACACCTCCCATATCTATATTATGAAAGGTGCTGCTTTTCCCATTCGGTTTTTATTAAATTTTTAATTATACATCAGATTAACATATCCCCCCGATATGTTTACATCATACATTCTTGCCGCCGCAAACCTTTTTCCCTTTTTTTCGGAAAACTCCGTAACCTTTGCCCGCTCTTTCCCGTATATATCCATCACTTCGTTTATCATATCTTTTTTATTTTCCTCAGCAAATATCTCCTGTATCCATATTTCCTCCGTATTCCATACAAAGCAGTAAGAATCTTCGTCTGCCGAAATATAAACTTCCCCTCCCAGAGACTTGAACATATCCATCTGTCTTTTCCATTCCTCTCCGCTTCTTCTTATGTGGGCACAGCCGCCCGTCATTTTTTCATAAATATCGTTCATCGTCGTTATATCATTCCCGCAAGCCGCTCTCAGCTTTATTTTTCTATGATCCTCACTCTTTTGTTCATATTTTTCCTCCAGTCTGAAAATATCCCCGAAACCGTATCTCTCATAAAAACCGAATAGCCATTCTTCCTGCGGCACAAGCACAGATCCGACAAGCTCCTCTTTAATATCCGCTTCACGGCTTTTTTCAAGAAGATGTGCCATATAATGTTTTTTTCTGTATTCGGGGTGTGTGCAAGCCCCGTATATGTAACTCACCTTTCCGACATTATACAGTTCATACCGAAATCTTTGCAGCATCGAAACTATTTTCCCGTTTTCCTTCAGAACAAGCGTTTCTTCCGTGCGAAACCTGTTTTCAAAAAAGTACTCATTAAAATCCTTATCCTCCCCGAAACATATATCCCAGAGTTCTCTTATCTCTTTTCTTTGCGCTTCACAGGCATTTTCAACTATCATATTTTCGCATTCTCCGCTTCTTTCATCATAAAATTAATTCCCATTCTTTCGGGATAATATGACAGCTTTGCTTTCCTCAGTCCCTCTATCCCAAGATCTTCTTCTCTGTCTATATACATGACATCACCGCAGTTATGTTCCGCAAACTGCTGATTTATTATCTGATAAGCCCCCGCTATATCGCTTACAGCCTTTTCAATATGTATCACAAACATATTTTGCCCTGCTTTTGAACCGAGTGATATAGCTATGACTTCACCGTCAAGTTTTATCATTCCGCCCTTTAAGCCAAGTTTTTTCGCACTCCTTAATGCCTGCGATATAGCACAGGTTTCCTCAAGGAAGTCATTGTCTTCTTCTCTGCCGTTTATTCTGCACCATTTAAGCTGAAATTCAAATAACTGCCCTATATTGTTTTCATTCATCGCCTCATACTCCCAGCGACCCTCATACATTTTTTTGAATCTGTTCACGAAATTTCTCTTTGAATGGAGTTTTTTTCCTTTCAGTTCTATCATATTTTCCGCAAGATATATATAATCCTCCGAATCACGGTTTTCGGTAAACTCGTATCTGTCCGGCATTTTTTCCTCTATTTCTTCCTTTACCTTTTCAGGCACCGCAATTACCCTGAATTCGTTCCCTCTTTCAAGGGAATCCTTTTTTATCTCGCTTATCGCTTTTTTTATATCCCCGTTTCCAATCGGGCATAAATATGTAATATTGCCGCTTGTCGGATCTGTGATTGTCATATACAAAAAATCGTTCTTCGCACAATATTTCGTATCATACTTTCTCCTCCACATAAATATATCTCCGAAGCAGTACGAACACATAAAATATTCCTTGTCATAAGTATATTTTTCGATAATATCTTTATCTTCTATCTCCACATTTTTAAATTCCAGCATAAACTCTCCTTATATTCTGTTAAATTTCGCCTTTCTCTTCTCATACGATGTCACATACTTAAATCCACACCGACGCAGCATTTCATATCCGTCTTTTATCCCGCTGCCAACGTCTTTCGCCTCGTGCGCATCAGAACCGACCGTAATTATCTCTCCGCCGCATTTTTTGTATAATTCCACCGTCTGAATATCGGGAAAAGTTTTCCCTATTTTCTGCCTCAGACCCGAGGTATTTATTTCTATCCCCCGCCCTTTTTCGATCAGCAGCCCGAACAGCCTTTTTATCTCATCTGTGTATTTCGTAATATCGACCGTCTTTTTATTATACATATACATATATCTGAGCGGATATGTTATATGTCCCATCACATCAAAATCAAATTTTTCCGCAAGCACTGTAAGTTCCGTAAGATATTCCTCATATACCTTATCGCAGTCAAGCTTATCGAAGTCATAATAATAAATATCCGAATCATTTTTCAGATTATGGATAGAGCCTATTATAAGATCAAATTCATTTTCTTCATAAAATCTTTTTGCTTCGTTTTCATTCATCTGCGGCTGTCCGAATTCTATCCCGCATATAACAGACAATTTTCCGGCATATTTTTTCTTTGCCGCCAAAAGTGCCCTTTGCTGAGCCTTTATATCTATATCATCATCGTATTTTCTGTTTGTATATATATCCGCATGGTCTGTTACGGCGATTTCGCAGAGTCCCTCTTTTATAGCCTTTTCGCAAATATT
>JAFUUG010000477.1 GCA_017483905.1 Bacillota bacterium | reverse complement strand
ATCAGATTTATTTCATAAAAAGAGTAATTCTTCTGTATATTTTCGAGCCTTTCCGTCGGTATCTCCATCACACCGCCAAAATTATCCACCGTCCTTGCAACGGAACGAGCCATGATAGTTGTCTGTTCTTTCAGAAACTCCATCACGGATTCATAATCAGCTTTCAGATATGCGTATGTAGTTTTTGCATCTTCGGTATTTATAGTCATAGTCTTTTGAGCATTCTGAATAGCTGTTCTTGTCTGTACCGAATATGAAAACGTAAATGTAATTATGAGCATAACAAGCGTGCATATAAAAAGCCGCATCTGAAATCTGTTTGTTATCGTTACCTCTTCTTTTTTCGGTCTGCACAATGCGTTTTTGATCTGTCCCGATAAGGCATACAGCGCAGCGGAAGAGAAAAACATTCCCAATCCGGTAAATATTATCATCGGCAATGCACAGGTGTCAACGACATAAAAAGCCCCTTCAATATCATTACGGTGTGTTATCAATACAGCATACATATGAAATACTTCCGTTACCGCCCCCAATGAAAAAGCGTAAAACGGTGTAGCCTTTTTTCTGTGAAATATTTTTAAACTAAAAATCGCCGCAACAAATCCCGCAAGACAAGTGGAAACACTGCAAGCTATCGTTGTATAAGAACCGACCGAAAAATATGTACCTGCAATATATCTTTCTATACCGCCTATAAGTCCCGCAATTATTCCGGCAACAGGGTCAAAAAATATTCCGGCAGCCAGAGGAGCGATATCTCTCACATTCAGAGCCATTTTATCAAACTGTAATCCGAAATGGGTCGAGAGTATTGCAGCGAATCCGTATACAGTACCTATCAATATTCTTTTCTTTGCCGCAGATATTTTTATTTTTATTTTCCCAGAGTTTAAGCCCTGCCGTTAATGCTATATAAAGCAAAGTGAGCAGTGACATTTTTGCTGCCATAAATAACATCGCAATACACCCTATCTCATATTCATATAAAGGGGAAACCCGGAAAATGTACTTTATGCTCCGGGAATCCCCTTTTTTCAATTTTATTTAACAGCTGTAAAATTCAATACTACAGCACCGCTGTATTCTTCACTTAATCTTTTGTAATTTTCTTCTGCATCTTTATCTCCGTCAAATTTTTTATCTCCCGAAGAGTAGTGATAAGTTTCTTTGTCGTCCTTGTCAAATTCCACAGATGCCTCTTCTTTTACGGTAATGCTTGCGTTTTCTTTGTCATAGTATGCCTTTACTATACTGTTTCTTGAACCGTAATATAAGAATCCGTCTTTTACGGCAAGCGGATAAGAAGTGCTTCCCGCTGCCGAACCGAGCTTAATAACCTTGCCTTCATCATCAAGGACGTAAATATCAGCAGAAGTTGATGCCATTGTGCCATCTCCGTTATCAAACATCTCATTTGCGGCAGCAAGCAGATCCATCTCCTTGTCCAGATCGGCAAAAGCATAGCCCTGACCTGCTTTGAGTTCGGATATTACAGATTTATATTTTTCTTCGTCCTGTTCAAAAACAGAGAGTTTTTCTTCATCTTTGCTCTCTTCTTTGTTCTCCTCTGCTTTTTCAATAGTTATGCTGTTGAAAATATTAAGAAGTGCATCGTTAGCTGCTATATCCATTTCTTCGTTTCCGCCCTGATGGAGAACATATTCCGTTAAAACAGTACCGCCATTGTGATCCTGTACGGAAATACCGGTAAACATTCCCGAACCGTCTTTTCCTGCATCAAGTGTGTAGGAGAGAACTTTTGCTCCGTTACGCTCTATTTCTGTTGTCTTTGTTTTTTCAGCATCCCAGTCTTTGATTTTTTCTTCTGCCACATCTTTTGCACTCTTATCTTTTACAAAAGTAATATCAAGCGTGCATGTACCTGCACTTTCTCCCGTATATACGAAACTTGCACCGTTTTCGATCTCATTTGCCTTTATCTCGGCTTCGTTATATTTAACCGACCAGCCGTCTTTACTCTTATATTCTTTCTCGGAGATCACAGGAGTTTCTTTTTTATCTTCTGTTGTTTCATTCTTATCGGCTTTTTCATTTTCAATAGTTATGGTTTTTGTTGTTCCGTCCCAGTCAACTTTTGCACCGAGGGATTCGGAAACAAATCTGAGAGGTACCATAGTTCTGCTGTTCTTTATTTCAGCAGGAACAAGCAATTTGTTTTCTTTTCCGTCTACAAGTGCAGTATCATCACCTATAGTAAGTTTTATCTCTACACCATCTTTCTTGGCAGTAACTGTTTTTTCATTACTGTTCCAGTCCACTTCGGCACCAAGACCTTCAAATATCGCACGCATAGGCACACGGGTAGTACCGTTCTCGATATATGGAGGTTCATCAAAATTCATTTTATCTCCATTAAGCAAAACAGCGATCTCAGCCGTTTTATTTTCCGTATCTGCCGCAAAAACCGCATTAGCGGCTGACATAGCCATTATCGTCGTTAAAACAAGAGCAAATTTTCTTTTCATTGCAATAATTCTCCTTTTTTATTTGTAATTAAAATATACAGTAAACGACATTTTTTAATGTTATTTACTACAGTATCACAAATTAATCATACCCCAACCCACTATTTTTGTCAATAGACAAATATTACAGTAAATTGCTGAAAAAATCGCAAATATCAATAACTTTTTATATTACAATATGTGGTGTATTTTTTAGACATAAATTAAAAATTTCAAAAACACAAAATGTTTCTGTAAAATTTACTCTTTACGAAGCATATTTTCTATAAATATTGCATATCCTCTCGCCGGTTCTCTCACGAAAACATGGGTAACGGCTCCCACGATCTTTCCGTTTTGTATTATCGGGCTTCCGCTCATACCCTGAATAATGCCGTTTGTTTTTGCAAGAAGTTCTTTATCGGTTATTCGTATTATCATTCCTTTGGCTTCATCAATATTGAATCTGTTTATGCTCTCTATTTCTATCTCGTATGATCTTACATCTCTTCCGTCTATATTTGAAAGTATCTCGGCTTTTCCTGTTTTTATTTCATCTTTGAGTGCTATTTCCATGGGTTCATAAGACATCGCCTGTATACCGCTATCGGACAGAGTTCCGTATATTCCGATATCTGTATTGTTTTTTATGCTGCCAAGGACTTGCGAAGTGTCTATCTCGCCGATAAGTTCTCCGGGAGAGCCGCTTTCCCCTTTCTTTATATCGACTATATCAGCAGGCATTATCTTTCCGTTTTTTATGTCAAATAACTGTTTTGTGTCTATATCTGCTATACCGTGTCCCAATGCACCGAATGTACCCGATGTGGGATCATAATAGGTAAGTGTGCCTATTCCTTGTGTACTGTCACGTACCCATGCGCCTAATTTTGATTTTCCGCTGTCTTTTTCTTTTATGGTATTTACATAAGTATGAATATATTTTTCATCTCTTTTAAGAGTGATATCAAGTTTGTTATTATCGCTTTTTTCGAGGATATTTATGAGTTCTTCCTTATTATTGATCTTTGTGCCGTTTATCTCCGTTATGACATCACCTGTTTTTAATACTCCGCTGCAAGGAGAATATAAACGATCGTTATCGGCTTTTACATCATCTATCCCAAGTATGACTACTCCGTTGGCATTTATTCGTACTCCGACAGCATTTCCGCAGGGGATCAGCTTTACATTCGGAAGTATTTTTACATCAACATTTTTTACCGGAATACCGAAAAGCGAAAGCTGCATTTTTTTATTTGAGATGCTGTCGGCTCGCAGGTATATGGGAGAATCAACAGAAACCGTTTTGTTATCGGTTATTTTCTCATTATTGATATATATAGGCTTATCCGTAGATACAGTAACGGCGGAAACGGGGATATCTATGGATATTTTGCTTTCTTTCCCCTCGATTAAGTTTATTTCCCCCGGTAAAAATAAATATTTCAAAAGAAATGATGCGGATATAAGTGCAAAAAGCAAAAAAATCAGAAATATTATAATTTTTTTAATACCCGAAGATGTTTTCTTTTTCTTGTTCAGGAATAAATAATCCATATACAGAAACACTCCAATCGTAAATAGTGCTGTATATATTATGACACAAAAATATTTTTCTATACCGTCGCAAGATAATATGAGCAGAAAAAAGTTCTTTAAAATTTCGATTAAAGAAATTAAAATTAGATTAAAAATTACTTGAATTTTATTGGAGTTTTGTTATAAATTCCTTAAATTTTTCTTAAAAAATCATTGCAAGCAGCACCTTAATATGATATAATTTGAGCAGAGTATTTCTATGGCTGATACCACAGAAAAACTACTATAATACCAATCTGCAAAAGAAAGGAGAATGCGAATGAAAGCAAAAAGAATCGTTTCCGGTATTCTGTGTCTTGCTATGACATTATCACAGACTGTCGGGGCATATGCGGAAACTTATTCGCAGGAGATGCAGGACGAGAAGCAGCTTGAGCAGACACTGCGCGGCAGCGACGAATTTGTCAAGGCACACCCGAACGGCGAATTTGAGTTTATTGCATCGAAAATGAATGCTTCTGAAAATCTCAGCTCGGTTGAAGTGGAGATACT
>JAFUUG010000476.1 GCA_017483905.1 Bacillota bacterium | reverse complement strand
ATGCCATGATCGCAATAGAGGACGAGCGTTTTTATGAACATTTCGGCATCGATATCAGAAGTATTGCAAGAGCTGCATATTCCACATTCAAGGGTACACGCCTTGAAGGCGGAAGTACTATAACTCAGCAGCTTATAAAAAATAATGTCACAAAGGTACAAAGAAATACTTACGAAACAAAGATACAGGAACAGTATCTTGCCGTAAAATACGAATCTCTGCTTGAAGAGCAGCTTGGTTCAAAGGAAGCCGCAAAGAAATATATCCTTGAGCTTTACCTTAATACCATCGGACTCGGAAACGGCTATAACGGTGTTCAGGCAGCGGCACTCGGTTATTTCAATAAGTCAACTCCCGATCTTACCCTTGCAGAATCGGCAGTTATCGCAGCAATTACAAATAACCCTACTTATTATGACCCACGCACCAATCCCGAGAATAATAAAGATCGTCAGGAACAGATACTTAAAAAGATGAAAGAGCTCGGCTTTATCACACAGAGCGAGTATGACGAAGCAATTGCACAGGATGTATACACAAACGTGTATCATGGTGTACAGTATCAGGATGAAGAAGCAAATGTTATTCATTCCTACTATGTAGATGCCCTTTTTGAGCAAATATCAAAGGATCTTCAGTCGGAATATAATATGAGTGTCACCGAGGCAAATAATATCCTCTATAACGGCGGTCTTAACATCACAGCAGCTATCGACCCGTCTATACAGCAGATAGTCGATGAAGCTTATCTGAATGATGCTCTCTTTCCCGATGTATATTATTCTATAGATGTCACATATACCGTTTCGGTGGAAGACTCCGCAACAGGTGAACAGCAGCATTCGGAATATAAACAGTTTGTCCGCAATAAAGAAGCGGCAGATGAATTTGTGGAAAACACAAAGCAGGATATAGCCGCATCATTGACCCCTACTCAGTCTATAATAGCAGACAGGGTAAATTACAACGTACAGCCTCAGTCCTCAATGGTAATAATGGATTACCACACAGGTGAAGTCAGAGCACTTGCAGGCGGTAGAGGACAGAAGCTCGTAAACAGAGGTTTCAACCGCTCCGTAAATTCCGAGCGTCAGCCGGGTTCTGTATTCAAAGTCCTTGCATCTTTCGCACCGGGTATTGACATCGGAACTCTCACTCCCGCAACAGTGATCGACGATGTACCTTTTACCTCACCCGACGGTTATTCTCCTAAGAACTGGTATCACAGCTACAGAGGACTTTCCACTATCCGAGAGGGTGTAAGGGATTCCATGAATATTGTTGCCGTAAAATCAATGATAAAAACAGGTGTTCCCGAATGCTACGACTATCTTCTTAATCTCGGCTTTACCACTCTTGACAATGACTGTCATGCGGCAACGGCTCTCGGCGGTCTTACTACGGGTGTAACTCAGATAGAAGTTACCGCAGCTTATGCGGCAATAGCTAATAACGGCGAATATCTCCGCCCTATGCTTTATAAAAAAGTTCTCGACCATGACGGAAATATTCTTCTTGAAAATAAAATGGATGCAAAGCCTGTTTTTAAACCAACTACATCTTTCCTTGTCACGAATATGATGCAGGATGTTGTAAAATCAGGTACAGGTACAGCCGTAAAATTTGATAATTCTGCCATGCCTATCTCCGGCAAAACAGGAACATCGGAAGATTCACGAGATCTTACATTTGTCGGTTTTACTCCTTACTATGCCGCAGGTGTTTGGCTCGGTTACGACCGCTATGACGATACCGTACCTAATATGAGTGATCTCGATCAGGCATCGCATCTGCGTTTCTGGAAATATGTAATGGAAAAAGTCCATGAAGGTTATGAAGTAAAAGACTTTCCTCAGCCCGAGGGCATAGTTACAGCTACGATATGTACAGAATCGGGAAAACTTGCAGGCAGCCTTTGTTCTTCCGATCCAAGAGGAAATTGTGTCAGGACGGAATATTTTGCACAAGGCAGCGAACCTACCGATTACTGTAATGTTCATCAGGCTATGCAGGTCTGCTCCGAATCATATATGACTCCTACGCAGTACTGTCCTAATGTCATCACAAAGGCAGGAATAGTCCGTCCGGAACCATATACGGGTTCGGAATATGTAGAAGATAAGAAATACGAAGTATACAGTACATCTTACTGTAATATCCATACTACCGCACAGGCACCGGCCGAAGAAGAAAAAACGGAAGGCGAAACAACCGAGGGCGGCGAAGCATCGGGATCATCGGAAACAGGTGAAGAGGAACTTCCTCCATCGGAATCTGCCGTTCCATCCTCCGATACTTCACAGCAGACAGATCCGCCGACACCCGATAATTCTTCACCCGTTCAGGAAGAAGCACCGCCCGACCCGATACTCGGTTCGGAAGTTGAGCCTACTCCGTCTGATACGCCGATAATGCCGGATAATGCTTCTGCCGATGATTTTTCATATTAATTTTTAGGAGATAAAACAATGAAAAGATCAAAAAAATTATTTACTCTTGCAATGTCACTCTCCCTTGTTTTAAGTTCATTTACATTCACTTACGCAAGCGAGAAGAAAATAACACTTCAGATAGACAACAGCACCATATTTGTCGATGATGAAATAAAATCAATAGATGCCCCTCCCGTTATCCGTGACAGCCGCACATTCGTTCCCGTCAGAGCGATAACGGAGGCACTCGGCGGCAATGCCACATGGGATTCTTCCACAAAGACTGCCACTCTTACCGACAGCAGCAATAATGAAATAAAACTTACTATCGACAGCAACATAGCATATTTGAACGGTACTCCGTCACAGCTTGATGTTTCTCCCGTAATAATTTCGGGCAGAACAATGCTCCCTATCCGTTTTGTAGCCGACAGCTTCGGTTTTGAAACAAAATGGGATCAGCAGACAAAAACTATCCGTATCACAAAAGCCGAAGAAGAAAAGGCAGAAATATCCGCACCCGAACTTAACAGCGAAAATGTTTACAAAAGAGTCGGCGAGGACGAAAACACTTATTCTTCAACATACCCCAACGGAATAAATGCGGAATGTACTTATGTCATAACCGATCCAAGCGGAAAAGTCCTCAATAAATTCAGAGAAACAAATGACATATCATATATCTATAAAGATAATAACGGAAATACCGTTGAATTTCGCTCTTTAGGCAATGCCGATATGATAAAAATGATCGAAAAGGATGGCAGAGAAACATATATCGAACCTACGGAAGATTACTCATCGGGCAGCGATGAATCAGGCAACACATACCATGATCTTTATGCAGCCACAATGAAAAGAACCGATAAAAGCGGAAATACCACCGCAACATACAAAGCTGTCGGAGAAACTCAGATATTCTGCATAGATGAAAACATGAATACAGCCGCTTACATTATGAATAAAAACGGCGGTGTTGACAGCGGTTTCCTCTACCCTGATGGAAAATATGTTCAGTTCAAGAGAGATTATACCGATTCATACAGCGGAAGCGACGGAAATATTTATAATTTTGAGGGAACATACCTTATAATAACCGATAAAAATTATAATGTAAAAGAAGAGATAAACGGATACGGTGATTTCAGTGTTCTTTATACAGACAATAACGGCAGAGAATACATTTACAAATATGATGAAAACGATCCTCTCGGTTATGTTGCCACATTAAAGGGAACAGACGGTAATATCGGCTTTAATTTCGACACACCAGATAATAATCTTATGAAATATTCTTCCGATGAAAGCCCTCTCTTCTATAAAGGAAGCAATGATAAGATATATATTACAAACGGCGGAGATTTTGAAGTAGCCGATAAAACGGGAAATTTAACGAATCATTTAACGTATACCGCCGTAGTTACCGAATATACCGCCAAGGACGGCACTGTTTACACCCATGTATTCAGGGATATAAACGATATAGAATTAAGAAGATCGGGTGGAAACTCAATAAAACTTACAAGAATAAATTAATCTGTAATATTTATGAAATATTATTGACTTATTCCCTTGAAAATGTTAAAATTTGTATAGGGGAAATTTCGGCTGATGCGTTTTTTATATAATATGCCGATATTTCTTAGTTATTTATCACATACTATATTATTACTAATGAGGTGAATTATCAAATGAACGAAGTATTGGAAAAACTTAGTGCAATAGGTATTGTACCCGTAATCAAAATTGATGATGTAGAAAAAGCTGTTCCTCTTGCCAAGGCACTTGTAGCAGGTGGTATCCCTTGTGCAGAGGTTACATTCAGAACAGAGCAGGCTGAAGAAGCTATCAGAAGAATGGCTAAAGAAGTTCCTGAGATGATCGTAGGTGCAGGTACTGTCTTAACTCCCGAGCAGGCTGACAGAGCAATTGCCGCAGGTTCTAAATTTCTTGTAAGCCCGGGTCTTAATCCTAAAGTTGTTAAGCATTGTATCGACAAAGGCTACCTTATTACTCCCGGTACATCTAACCCAAGTGATGTGGAAGTTGCTATTGAATTAGGTCTTGACGTTGTTAAATTCTTCCCTGCCGAAGCAGCAGGCGGTATCAAAATGATCAAGTCTATGGCAGCTCCTTACACAAAGATGAGATTTATGCCTACAGGCGGTATCAACGCAAACAACCTCAATGATTACTTATCTTTCAATAAGATCATCTGCTGCGGCGGTAGCTGGATGGTTAAAGAAGACCTCATCAATGCTGGTGAATTTGACAAGATCACAGAGCTTTGTAAAGAAGCAGTTGCAGCTATGCTCGGATTTGAAGTTGCTCATGTCGGTATCAATACAGACGACGAAAATGCAGCTAAGAAACTTGCAACAGAATTCAACAAGCTTTTCAATTTCCCTATCAAAGACGGAAATTCAGCAGTTTTCGCATCTTCCGGTATCGAGATCAGAAAGCAGATGTTCCGCGGTAAGAACGGTCATATCGCTATCAAGACAAATTACATCGACAGAGCGGTTCGCTATATTGAGGCAATGGGCGGTACTCTCGACGAACAGGATAAAGTTATCAAGAACGGTAAACTTACTGCTTGCTATTTAAAGGGTGATTT
>JAFUUG010000475.1 GCA_017483905.1 Bacillota bacterium | reverse complement strand
TTGGTCAAACATTCCTATTTCATTTATTCATATTTTATAGGAATGTTTCTGTTTTTCTTTTATTTTATCATATAAATATTAAAATGTACAATGCCAATTTCGCATAGAGTTATAACTTTTATTTATAGAGTTATGCAAAATCGGCATTGTACAAGAGCGGATAAAGTGTGCTAAAATATATTTAACAAAAAATATGGAGGTATGAATATGAAAAAAGCAATTACTTTATTTACGGCAGCAGCGTTATCATTTGCAATAGCATCAAGCGTATTTGCAGCCGATACGAAAATATCTTTGACAGTCGGTTCGCCTGTTATGACAGTAAACGGCGAAGAAAACAAGATCGACGAAAACGGAACCGTACCCGTTATCGTAAATGAAAGAACACTTTTGCCCGTTAGAGCGATCGTCGAAGCATTTGGCGGTGTTGTTGACTTTGATACGGAAAATAAAGAAGTAAGATTGGAATACAGCGGTAAAGTTATAAAAATGCAGATAGATGTAGATCATGCCGAAGTAAACGGTGCAGAAAAGCCGCTTGATGTTTCTCCTGCTATAATAAACGGCAGAACAATGCTTCCGATACGTTTTATAGCCGACAATTTCGGCTTTGTTACAGATTGGGATGCCGAAACAAAAACAACGACAGTTTCAAATACGGAGATCACCGAAGATGATACTATTGTTTCCACGACTGCGGGGAAAATACAGGGCATAAAGGAAAACGATGTATACCGCTTTTTAGGTGTACCTTATGCGCAGGCAGACGAAAGATTCGTAAGGGCTTCGGCGGTAACTCCGTGGGAGGGTGTAAAAACAGCATTTGAATATGGAGATACTTCGCCGCAAGGTGCTATTTTTGGTATGGAGGTAGGCGATGCACAGCCCGGAACAAGCAACAACTGTCAGAATTTGAACATCTGGACAACCGACACAAACGGTAAAAAACCTGTTATGGTCTGGCTTCACGGCGGCGGTTTTTCAATGGGTTCGGCAAATGAAGAAAGTACGGAAGGTACAAATTTAAGCAAGTCGGGTGATGTTGTAGTTGTTTCCGTAAATCACAGACTTAACACATTCGGACATCTTGACCTTACCGCTTACGGCGAAAAATACAAAAATTCGGACAACGCGGGAATGACCGATATAATTGCCGCACTTGAATGGATACAAGACAACATAGAACAATTCGGCGGCGACCCCGATAATGTAACTATCTTCGGACAGTCGGGCGGCGGTGCAAAGGTGCTTGCTATGATGACAGCACCCGAAGCAAAAGGTCTGTTTCATAAGGCTATAGTACAAAGCGGTGCAACCGAAAATATGGGTGTTGCTTTTATGGATAAGGATATTAGCCTTGAACTCGGTGATTTAGTAGTTGAAAAATTGGGCCTTACAAAAGAAAACATAGACGAGATACAAAATGTTCCCGAAAAGGAATTGCAAACAGCCGTCGGGGAAGCTCAGCAGGAAATTGCCAATAAATATAAACTGCCTGTTTCTATCGGTGACGGTTATGCGCTTGAATGGGAGCCTGTTGTTGACGGCGATTTTCTTCCGACAAACCCCGTACTTGAAAACGGTTTTGCGGAGGCAGGCAAAAACATCCCATTGCTTATAGGCAGCAATCTTAATGAATGGTCGATTTTTATGCCCGATACGGCACATAATGAAATGACCGATGAGCAGAAAAAACTTTATACGGAAGCTTATCCAAATGAAGCTCCCGAAACCGCCGTTCTGGTCGATACACTTATAAGAAAGCCTATGCTTAAAATAATGTCACATAAAGCAGACCAAAACGGTGCAAATGTTTATGCCTATGTGTTTACAAAACAGCTTGGCGATATGGGATCATATCACGGCGCGGAAATACCGTATATCTTCAAAAACACAGATGATGAACAACTTGCAAAAACAATAAGTTCGGCTTGGGTAAACTTTGCAAAAACAGGCGTTCCCTCTGCCGAAAACCTGCCCGAATGGAAGCCTTATAACAGAAAAGATGCGGCAGCAATGATACTTGACGATAAATCGGAACTTGTTTACGGACACGATAAGGAACTTATCGCAAGCCTTGAACCCGATTATAAATATTAAGAGGTGATACAATATGAAATTTTATGCAGTTTCGGGAATCGCGGTGCTCGCTGCCGCAGCATTATCAATAAGTATGATTATAGGCAGCGGTAAAAATTTAGCGGCAAACATAAACTCTTCTACAGTTGAAGAAAAAACGGAAAGCAATATTCTTGTGCTATACTTTACGCGC
>JAFUUG010000474.1 GCA_017483905.1 Bacillota bacterium | reverse complement strand
TTTCCTTTATAATATATATCGACATTTTCTTTCAATCTGTTTACAGCATCTTCATTATGTGCACCATCTATAATAATTCTTGGATTTTCCCTTATTGTTTCAAATCTTCCGTTCCATTTTGCGTTTTTTATACCTTTTATTATTTTTTCATCATCTATTCCCAATGCCCTGCAGCATTCCACAGCCGTTATGCAGTTTTCTCTTTGGTGTGCTCCAAGCAGACTTGTTTCAATCTTCATTCCCTTATATTCAAAGCTCTGCACATCATTTTCGTATTTCGTATTTATAATATTTTCCTTATCGGCATAAATCATTTCACAATTTTCTTTGCGACATTTTTCTTTTATTATTTTCATTATGTTCTCGCCCTGTTTAAATACGACGACTCTTGCACCGTTCTTTATTATACCGGATTTTTCTTCTGCTATCTTCTCTGTCGTATCCCCCAAAAAATCCGTATGATCGAGACTTATTGACGTTATGACCGCCGCCGCAACATTTCCGCATACATTCGTTGCATCAAGTCTGCCGCCCATTCCACATTCTATCAGTGAGTAGTCACATTTATTTACCGAGAAGAAACAAAATGCCATCGTCGTTTCCACTTCAAATACCGTAGGTACACACTCTGTGTTTTCAGCCGCTTTCAATACGATCTTTCTGTATTTTTGGATTTCTTCATCACTTATATATCTATCGTTTATCTGAAATTTTTCTCTGCTGTCAAATACAGCCGGCGATGTATATCTCCCGACTTTGTATCCACATTCCCTTAATACAGAATATATGAAACTTCCTGTCGAACCTTTCCCGTTAGTTCCTGCAATATGTATAGTTTTTACATCATTTTGCGGCTGTTTCAGTTCAGCACATAGTTTTTCCATATTTTCAAGACCGAGTTTTATTTCATCATGCCTGCCCATTTTTATTATCTCCGTATTTTTCTTAAATAAAATTATATCATCTTTATTTATCTGTTACAACATTTTATTTATAAAGGGGCTGTGAAAAATATGATTCAACCCTTTTTATCCAAAAGTACCGATGAAGTACGCAAATAAGACTGCGCCAAAAATTCTCCCGATACAGCCATGACCATATCGGGAGAATGATACTCCATATCACCGCAGTTTATTCGGGCAATTCATCAAGACTTTTAAATTCATATCCCTCTGCCCTCAGTGAATCTATTATATCGGATAAAGCCTCACCGTTTGAAGCATTTACCGAATGCATCAATATTATACAGCCGTTATGGTAATTATCCATTACCGTACTGTATGTCACCTCTTTTCCGAGAGGTTCATCTGCAAGCCAATCGGCATAAGCAAGACTCCAGAATACGGTTTTATATCCGAGATTATGTGCTATCGCAAGACATCTCTCCGTATATTCTCCGCTTGGCGGTCTGTAGAATTTTGCCATATCTTTTCCGGTCTTTTCCTTGAAATACTTTTCAAGTTCGATTATATCTTCCTCTATCTCCTCATCGCTTGCCTGTGTCGGAAGAATGTGCATAGCTGAATGATTGCACACAAGATGCCCCTCATTCACCATTCTTTCCACCAATTCAGGCTGACTTTCGACATAGTGTTCAAGCACGAAAAAAGCCGCAGGAACATTTTTTTCTTTCAGGATATCAAGTATATTCTCCGTATATCCATTCTCATACCCCTCATCAAATGTCAGATATATCTCCTTTTTTTCCGTATCACCCGTTGCAGATGCGTTGTATTTTTTCAAATCAATATTATTTGGCATTTCGGGAGTTTTATGATCGTCATTTTTCATACAGTACCATGCGTTGTCATCATCGGAAAGTCCGTCAAGAGATATCTTCTGCAGCTCCGTTGTGGTTTCCGTCACTGTTTCCTCTTTCACTTGCTCGGAAGATATTTCCTCCCGAATTTCATCGTTTTTAACGCTCTCTTTCGTTTCTTCCGTACAGGCTGCAAGCATTAAACATAATACCGCCAAAAGAGAAAATAATATTATCCTTTTAAAATTCTCCACTTTAAAACCCACCTATTTATTTAAGTTCGTCAAGACTTTTAAATTCATATCCTTCATTTCTTATCTTATCTATCACATCTCCGAGAATATCCGAATTTGTTTTGCTTACTGCGTGCAGAAGCAATATTTCTCCGTTATGGGCAGAGTTTACTATATTATTTGTGCTTTCTGTCGGATCAGGCTGATCGTCTACGAGCCAATCTCTGTGTGCATAACTCCAGAAAATATTCTTATATCCGAGATTGTTTGCAAGTGCAAGCGTTCTCTCACTGTATTCTCCTCTCGGCGGTCTGAAATAGTGAGGCATATCCGCTCCTATTTTTTCCTTGAAACTATTTTCAAGATCAAGTATCTCACTGTCAAATTCCTCTTTTGAAAGTTCAGGTGAACTGTAATGATTTACAGAGTGACTTCCTACTATATGCCCCTCATCTACCATTCTCTTCACAAGATCGGGTCTTTGGTCAAGGAAATATCCCGTTACAAAGAATGCCGCAGGAACATTTTTTTCTTTCAGCGTATTAAGTATCTGCTCCGTGTATCCGTTTTCGTATCCCTCGTCAAATGTCAGATATATAACTTTTTCATCTTCGCTGCCCATACCGTAAGTATAGTATTTTTTAAAATCAATGTTGTGTTCATTCGGCATACCCGGTCTTTCGTGATTGCCGTTTGCCATAAAATACCAGCCATATAATGTATTATCAAAATTATCCGCATTTTCGTAGGTCGGCAGTACTTCCGGCGGTGCCTGAGTAGTTGTCTCCGTTTCGGTTTCTGCCGTTATCTCTTCGCTCACGGTAACTTGTGCGGAAAGTTCTTGTGTGTCTTTCGTTCCTTCATCATTGCAGCCAAAAAGCATCCCGACAGAAATAGCTGCCGCAGCAAGTAGTATCATTCTTTTCATCCTCTTTTCCTCCATTGCATAAATTTGTTTAAAAATTATCAAACAAAACTATTATACCACACAAAAAAACAAATTTCCACACAATTTATAAAATCACGAAAAAAATTTCAGATTTTCAATAAATCTTTCGTTAAAACCTTCCTTTTCCGCAAGTATTATCTCTTTTGTCATTTTGCAGATATTTTCTGCTCTCTTTATTTCTTCCTCATTTATCATCATCATCGCTCCCCCGAGTGAGCAATTTCCGACAGTCTTTATCTTCCCCCCGAAAATTTTCGGCAGCAATCCTGTTTTGATACAATTCTCAATATCTATATAATACCCGAATCCGCCCCCTATAAATATTTCTTCTATCTCATCATATTCCGCTCCGCTTTCTTTTATAATAATATCTATAGCTGTTCTTATTGCGGATTTTGCAAGCTGTATATTTCTTATATCCTTTTGCCGTATCGTTACATTATCACAGATTTTTACACCGTTTTCAAAATATTTCTCATTCAAAAGACCGTTTTCATCTATATAACCATTACCGATAAGACAAGCCACAGCATCTATTATTCCCGTACCGCATATTCCCACAGGTTTTTCATCATTTATCGTCTTTACGGAAAATTTTCCATTTTCACATCTTACTTCATATACAGCCCCGGAAATACTTCCTGTACCGTCAGATATATTTCCGCCCTCAAATGCCGGGCCTGCTGCTGCCGATGTGCAGTACAGCCTTCCGTCTTTATTAAGGATCATCTCCCCGTTCGTTCCTATATCTATCATCAGGGAGTTGTTCTTTTTATCCACATCACAGAACAATGCACCGCTTACAATATCACCTCCCACAAATGCACTTATACAAGGCATTATGATAACATCTCCGCATATATCTCTTTCAAACAATTCTTCACTTTTTATCCGCAAAACTTTATTTATCCTGTTTTCGAAAGGATAGACCCCCAATTTTTCGCAGTCATATCCGAGCAAAAGGTAAAGCATAGCAGTATTTCCGCTTATCAGAGTTTTATTTATCAAAGTTTTCCTTATCCCTTTCTTCTCTCCCATCTCCGTTAATTTCAAGATATTGCTCATTATATCATTTTTTATAAGTTCACTCTCTTTTATCAGCTCACCCCTGTTTGCCTTCTCTATCCTTGCAATAACATCTGCTCCGTATTCTCTCTGAGGATTCAGACCGCTCACCTCTGCGACCGTTTCGCCGCTCATCATATCAAACAGCCTGTAGCATACCGTCGTCGTACCTATATCTATAGCAGCGGCATATCCCTCTTCGTTTCCTCTTACCACTATATTACCTATACTTTTCTGCACTATACTGAAATTATTTTCCGCTTTCTTTACCTCAAAGGTACATTCACCCGTTATTTTTCCGCAGCAGGCAAGTCTTATCCCCTCTTTTAATTCCCCATTGCTCAGGATCTCTTTTTCCGTTTCGGAGATCATACTCTTCCCCTCTTTTATCTTCACTTTGCACTTGCCGCACTTTCCGATCCCGCCGCAGTCATACTCCACCGCTATACCCGCTCTTTTCATAACATCGGATATTTTCTCGCCTCTGTATCCGTTTATATCATATTCTTCATTTTCTCTTATTATTTTTATATTCAAACATCTCACCCGCCGATTTTTTCTATACTACTTCCATTATAATAGTGTTTGATGATTTCTTCAATACCAAATCCTCTCTCCGTCATACCCTTTACGCCGTACTGACTCATTCCGACACCATGCCCGTAGCCCCCTCCGTATATTTTTATTTTTTTTATCGCTCCATCTTTTTCTTCTTTTTCAAAGGCATAAAATGAACTCGGTATCATATTCATTTTTTCGTCTTTGCTTCCGTCTTTCTTTACAAGTACAGTTTCTTCGGGTGTAATTATTCTTCTTATGTTTTGCTCCGTTTTTATAATTATCGTCATTTTATCGCCCGTTATCTTCATCTGCATTATATTTCCGCCGTTTCCCCTTTCAAGCACTTCAATATTTTTTATTTTTCCTATATCCTCGATTTTTTTGTTATTCTCTTTTTCTCCCCTTTCATTCATCAGATAAATAAAGCCGTTCGGAGTTAAATTTTTTAAATTTTTATTTATATTTTTTTGAAGCTGTTCATCATTCATCTCAAATTGCCATCTGAAAAAAGGCGATCCGCTGTCATAAGAATCCACACCGACATTTTTGTAGAATTCAAGCAGTTTACCCTCATTGTCATTTTCTATATCTTCCCCGTCAAATTGCTTTTCCCCTTTCAGATATTCTTTGCTTTCTGTAGGATATACCGCTCCATCAGCCCATATCTCACCCGAATCGGCCGTATAGCCTCCCGATGTCGAAAAGAAATTTCCGTTTGCAACTTCCCCGTTATAAACTATATATTCTCCCCTTGTATCATTTACGGCTTTCACAGCAGTTTCGCTCTCTTCCATATTGTTATAGACCTGGCAGTTGACTGAATCATCGACATTTGCACCATACATCATATACTCATTTTTCCTCAATTGTCTGTATGCATAGCTTCTCGCCGCCAATGCCTGAACTTTTGCGCTTTCCTCCCCGAAGTCAGCCGGCATCTCGCTTGATACGACACTGTAGAGATATTCCTCCATACCGACTTCATTTACTGCCACAAATCCGTTTTCCGTACTTATGACCTCGATCCTGCCTCTGTATTTCGGACTCACCTCGTTATTTGTTCCCCTTCCGATACTTTTTATAATTATTCTGTCATTCTCATTTTCTGGATAAATATATACTCTTTCATCATTATTTTTATCTGCATGGAACACATCATCTTTTTTGTATTTTTTTATTTCTCCTCTGCTTTCAACAACATAATCCCCCGTTGCACATATATCCACCGCCGTATGATATGCTCCTCCATAGCCCGTTTTACTAAGCATGACTCTGATTTTATCCGGTATTTTCTCCTCATGTACGATTGCCGCCGAAAGTACACCGTTTTTCACATAAAATTCGACATTATCTTCGCCTATCATTATATCCTTTAATTCTTTTCCCTTTATATCTCCGTCAATATCCGAATATACCCTGAAATTATCATCTATCTCTGTTTTACCGTAATTTTTCAGTTCTGCTTTCTCCTCAACACAAATCAATGTATCTTCGATTTTTGTCGTATCGTTTTTTATTTCTGTAATGTTATCCCCTTTTATCTTTATATCTCTTATTCCTTTTTCATCAATACCGTTTTCGGCATGATATTTTTTCTCTATCCCCTTCACCGTCACATAGACCTCATTATCTCCTGCTACGCTTACATACACATTTTTTATCATCGGCTCAACTTCCGTTACTTCCGTTATCGCTATCATTTCATTTTCTATGCACAGTGCCTTGACTTCCGTATTCATGTATTTCCGGGCATCAATACCGTCAGCTCCGAATATCCCCTTATCGGTCATTATATACCCGACAGGAATCTTCTCACCGTCGCTGACTCCCATTATTACAAGTTCTGCTTCCTTTGATCTTTCACTGAATTTTTTGAATATTTCACACCATAGTGCATAAGACACAGGCTTGTCCTTATTGTTATCATCTATTTTTATCTTCGTTTTACTTTCCTTATCAAGTCGGTCTATGAGAAACTGTGCCTGCTGTAATGTAAGATGCTCTTCGGGAGAAAATTCGTTCTCGGTTGTACCGCTTATCATCTTTTCCTTAAAGAGCACATTTATATATTTGTCATACCACTTGTCTTTATCGGTATCGGAAAAATCTAAGACCCTCTCCGCCGTCAATATCTCATCCTTATCAAATTTTTCAAGAGCGATCATTCTGCACACCTCTGCCCTTGTTATCGGTCTGTCATCGCCCGTTTCCCCTTTTTTTATATCTTCCGTATATATTCCGAGCACATCTCCTTCATTTTTTCTTTCTTTAATATTGCATCCGCATAAGATCACACATAAAATCACAAGTGCAAAAAAACATTTTTTCATTTAATTCTTCCTCCTTTTTCTTTAGGAAATCCGATTTTCCCCTTATTTACAGTATATTCACCGCTCTGTAATAATATTTATGAATTTTTGCACAAAAAAATTCTTTATTTATTATAAAAATTTTTGTTGAAAATCGTAGAAAATGTGGTAAAATTACATTTGATATATATTTTTACCGGAATCAAAAATTCCGAGTTTTAAATGGGATGCGATATTTCAAATTTTTTGAGATATTTAAGGTGAATGAATTATGAATTATGAAAGACAAAAGCTGACACCTATTTACACAGCATTGTCCAAGTACAAAGAGGAACCTATCGTACATTTCGATGTACCGGGTCATAAGAAAAACAAAAATTCCTTTATTGCAAAAGCACTGGGAGCGGATCTGGTATCTCTCGATGCCAACTCCACGAAAGAACTTGATATGCTCTCGCACCCCGTAGGTATTATCGCCGAAGCCGAGGATCTTCTTGCGGAAGCCTACGATGCCGACGATGCCTTTATGCTCGTAAACGGCTCCACATCGGGTGTTCTCGCTATGATATTAAGTGCCTGTTCTCCAAAGGATAAGATAATCATTCCGAGAAATGTTCATAAATCCGTCATCAATGCGATAATACTCGCAGGTGCAACGCCTATTTTTATCCAACCCGAAATAGATTATGATTACGGTATAGCAAACGGCATAAAGGTCGATGCCGTCAAGGAAACGATAAAGGCACACCCCGATGCAAAAGCACTTTTTGTCATCAATCCGACATACTTTGGAGTAGCCTCAGACCTCAGAAAAATAATAAAAATATGCCATCGTCATAATATAGCAGTCCTTGTGGATGAAGCACACGGAGCGCATCTGCCTTTTCATCCGAATCTTCCCGATTGTGCAATGAAACTCGGTGCAGATCTCTCCACCGCAAGTCTTCATAAAACTATAGGCTCTCTTACTCAGAGTTCTGCGCTCTTTCATAATGACAATGGCTTTATAGACATAGATAAAGTAAGAATGACAATAAATCTCATGCAGACAACATCTGCATCATATCTGCTTTTATCGAGCATGGATCTTGCAAGATCGAATATTGCCCTCAAAGGCAAAAAAATATTTACATCACTTCTAAAAAAATGTTCGGAAGCAAAGGCAAAACTCTCGCAGCTTCCGGGAATAAGCGTCATAACCGAAGATTATATCGACGAAGCGGATGAAAACGGCGTATATGATTTTGATGAAACAAAATTTGTAGTAAAAGTAAATGAACTTGGACTTTCGGGCTTTCAGGTATACACTATATTCAAAAACGAATACAATATCCAGCTTGAACTTGCCGAAAGCTATGTTGTTCTTGCCGTTGTGGGTGTAGGCGATACAGATGAATCAATAGATAAGCTCGTAGATGCTTTTACAGACATTTCAAAAAGATTTTACGGCAAACAGGAGCCTTATGTAACACATATCGCAGACTTTTTTGAAAAACCGAAAACAATCGTTCTTCCGAGAGATGCTTATTTTTCTCCGAAACATCCGGTTCGTATCGACGATGCACTCGGCGAAATATGCGGCGAATCCATAATGATATATCCGCCCGGAATACCTCTTATAATTCCGGGGGAACTTATAACAGAGAAGATCATTGCAAATTATAATTATTACCTTCGTCAGAACTGTGTATTCATGAACGACGATAACGAAACGGGAATAATACAGGTTCTCGGAGAATCACAATAACCCATGGGAGGAATAATATATGAACAATTATTTCATGACAAACACATTTTTAGGCTGCTCATGTGATTTTGACAAAGCCGACTGCATTATTTTCGGTGCGCCTTTTGACGGAACGACAACTTTTCGCCCGGGCACACGTTTTGCCCCTCAGACCATGAGAACGGAATCCGTCGGACTTGAAACATACAGTCCGTATTTCGATAAAGATTCGGGAGATTATAAGATATGTGATGCCGGAGATCTCGATCTTCCTTTCGGTTCTACCGAATCAGCACTTGATATGATAGAAGCTATGGCAAGTGAAGTATTTTCTTCAGGAAAGAAACCTCTCGTTGTCGGTGGTGAACATCTTATCTCTCTTCCCGTCATAAAAGAGGCTTATAAAAAATATAATGACCTGTGCATTATCCATTTTGATGCACATACAGATCTCAGAGATGAATACCTCGGTCAGAAACTTTCCCATTCTTCCGTATTAAGGCGTGTATGGGATCTTACAGGTGACGGCAGGATATTCCAGTTTGGTATAAGAAGCGGAACAAGAGAGGAATTTTACTGGGCAAACGAAGGTCATACTTTTCTTAATAAATTCAATTTCAACGGTCTTGATAAAGCCGTACAGGAAATAGGCAGCAGAAATGTATATCTCACCCTTGATCTTGACGTTCTCGACCCCTCTTTGATGTCAGGCACAGGAACGACCGAAGCAGGCGGTGTATCTTTCAATGAACTCATAAATGCCCTTAAAACCATATCTGCCTTAAATATAATCGGTGCAGACATCGTAGAGCTTTCCCCTCATTATGACCATAGCGGAGTGTCTACAGCCGTAGCTTGTAAAGTTCTTCGAGAGATAATCTTCACAATGATGAAATAAAAAATCGAGTAGGTGCCGGGGAGAATCGAATAATTCTCCCGACCTCTCACACCACCGTGTATATCGTTCTGTACACGGTGGTTCTTTAGTTTTCACACCCTTGCAAAATAGTAGTCAGTCATTGATATAAATCCTTGGCTATACTCGAAATCGGAAAATATTTCCGATTTCGAGTGTGCCGGCTGCGTGCCGCAAAGCGGCTATTTACTTTATCGCAGCCGTGTACATAAAGTTATACTGAGTGAGCAAATTTATTTTGCTCACCAGTATAACTATTTCTTTATCAGTCAGTACTCTGTTGAACATTAATGCTGCTCTCCAAATTTCTTTTTGACAGTTGCCTTCTGATTTTCCAAAGTGGCAATTATGCTATTATTATTTTAGATTATGGTCAGCAAAAGATAACAATGGCTCAAATGAGAGTATTCCGGAAAGAATTTTAAAAAAATTGTGAAAGAAAACTTTCAACTTCATTACAAATGACGATTCTTGCATTCATATCTACTTTTATCAAGAGATTTCAAACAGACTCTAAGGTTTCAATAAATTAACACGCATATACAAATTCGTTCATAAATTATAACATACAAATTTTTCGGAGGAATAAAATGTTATTTGTATCTCAGACAGACTCAGGCACACTACAGATAAATGTTTTTGATAAAACAGTGGCAGACCCTATAGAAGGTGCAAAAATAAATATATCAGTTTCCGATGAAAACGGGATAAATACATCTCTGTATGATCTCTTTACCGACAATGAAGGAAAAAGCGATGTTATCTCCCTTTCCGCACCGCCTTTTCTATATTCGCAATCGCCCGATCAGCCCAAACCATACAGCACCTATAATATAAGTATCAATGCCGAGGGATATGAAGCCGTTGATTTTATTGGAACACAAGTTTTTGCGGATAATCTCTCCATACAAAATGCCTATCTTACCCCCTTGCAAAACAATGATGAACAAATAATAGATATCCCCGCTCCAAGATTATGGGGTGATTACCCACCAAAAATACCGGAAGAAGAGATCAAACCTCTCCCGCCCGAAAGCGGATTCGTTGTCCTTGATAACGTTATCATACCCGAATATATAGTGGTTCATGACGGTTCTCCAAACGACCCCACTGCACCTAATTACTATATTCCTTTCAAGGACTATATAAAAAACGTAGCCTCAAGCGAAATATATACAACATGGCCGGAAGAAGCAATAAAGGCAAATGTTCTTGCCATAATCTCATTTACACTTAACAGAGTCTATACCGAATGGTATCGCAGCAAAGGAAAAAATTTTACTATAACTTCTTCAACAGCCTATGACCATTTCTTTGTTTACGGAAGAAATATTTATAAAGAAATAAATGATATCGTAGATGATCTCTTTACTTCCTACATCAAAAGAAACGGCAGTAATCAGCCGCTCCTTGCTCAATATTGTGACGGAATACAGGTAGTTTGTCCCGACCGTATGACACAATGGGGTTCAAAATACCTTGCCGATCAAGGATTTTCCGCAATAGATATCCTCAGATATTATTACGGAAACGATATTTATATCGAAAATGCCGATATCGTCTCCGGAGTACCCGTATCATATCCGGGATATACTCTCAGTATTGGCTCAACAGGGGCGTGAGTAATAATACGGAAAATTATGCATATAATTAATTTATCATAACTTTCCAAAAGGTGATAAAATGACAATTTCGGAAATGAAAAATGTTGATATAAGAACTGTTGATGCCAATGAACTTGAAGATATAAACAACATAAAAATAAACACCAAACTGCCCGTTAATGAACGTATAAAAGAATTTGTCCGCAGAATAAAAAATCCTTATTGCTATAAATGCGGAGATCTGATAATAAAAATTAAATTTGAAGAAACCGATGACAAATTTGAAGATATACTAAATAAAACTATCACCGCAACAGATATTAAACCCAAAAATTTATAAACATTTTTTACATCATCTTGACAATTTTCATATTTGTGTTATTATTAACATTCGGGGGATATTTTATGAAATACTGTTTTTCATAAAACCCACTCAAAAATTTTCAAGGAGGATCATAATATGATAAAAAAATGCTTGGCGGAATTTATAGGTACCGCCGTTCTTGTCTGCTTTGGCTGCGGAGTTGCCGCCACTAACGGTCTTGGAGCCGGATATGTCGGCATAGCTCTGGCAGTCGGTCTTGTTATCGTTGCTATGGCATACTCTGTGGGAAATGTTTCGGGTTGTCATGTCAATCCCGCTGTTTC
>JAFUUG010000473.1 GCA_017483905.1 Bacillota bacterium | reverse complement strand
TTTTATCACTATTTCCCAGTTACCGCCTTCAAGTCTTTTTAATTTATGTTTTTCTCCGTCCCAATTATTAAAACTTCCGACCAGCGAAACAGCCTCCGCATTCGGTGCCCATTCTCTGTATGTCCAGCCATCTTTTGTTCTGTGCAGTCCATAATATAAATACCCATTTGCAAATTTATCAAAACTTTCACAGCCTGCAAGAACTTCGGCTTTCTTGCCGTTGTACCTATCCATTCTCAGCTGAAGATCGCCCTCAAACGGTTCCAGATAAGGATCAATTTTTAATAAACCTATTTTTTTGTTCATTTCATATATTCCTCCCTTATATTTTATCATGGATACACTTTATTTTGTCCATTTTATGTAAAACAGCCTTGAATTTTTTCAAAGCTCTTTATACCTTTTTCTGAGATTTTATTTCCACTTTCTGAGGTTTCATTTCCACCTTGAAATTATGTCTGAACAGCCAGTTTCTCAGAAGCATCGGCCATTGATTCGTACCCTCTGTATTTGCAACTCTCCTTATACTGAGTCCATGCTTACCATTTGTAAATATATGGTACTCAAATTCAACACCTTTTTTCCTCAATGCCTCTGCCATTTTTATGCTGTGTATTACAGGCACCCTCGTATCTTCAAATGTATGCCACATAAATACAGGTGGCATTCTTCTGTTTACATTTTTTTCACAGGATATCCTTGTCATATTGTTAAATACACCGAGAGATTTTTCAAATATCTTTATATCCCTCTCAAGAAGAAGCTTTTTATATTCAAATGTAATAACAGGATAGCAAAGAACGCAAAGATCCGGTCTTGCCGAAGTCTTATCTATCTTTCCGTCCGGCAGATATTCGTTGTCCTCAAAAAACTCACTCATATAGCACGCAAGATGTGCTCCGGCAGAAAACCCCATTATCCCTATCCTTTCGGGATCGATATTATACTGCTGTGCATTATATCTCACAAGGCGCATTGCCCTTTTTATATCCGCTATCATCGCAACGGGTTCATACGGATGAACTCTGTAATTTACAACAAAAGCACTTATTCCCATAGCATTGAGCCATACCGCCGTATCATCGCCCTCATGTTCCGCTCTGTGTCTGTATCCGCCTCCGGGTACTATCACCATACATGGGTGCGGATCTCCGTCTGCCAACAGATAAGGAGTTATCGTAGAAGCATTCTGATTATCTCTTGTCTGAAATTTTTCTTCAAAGAAAGGAACTTTTCCTTCCCATAATTCATAATATGTTTTCATTTCAGCCACCTCAATCGCTCAGATTTTTGATTTTTTTATTATACAATCTCTTAAAGAATATCAGGCATAAAGTAAGTGCAACGATCTCTGCTATCGGGAAAGAGAGCCATACATAATCGAGTCCGAAAAACTTCGCAAATATGTATGCAACGGGTATCAGCACCACAAGCTGTCTTGATATCGATACTATAAGACTCACCATACCCTCTCCGAATGCCTGGAATACACTCATTATTATTATGGAAAATCCCGCTAATACAAAGTGTGTACCTATTATCCTCAGTGCAACAGTTCCCATATTTACCATATCATCTGAGGCATCGAATATAAGCAGCAGCTTATCCGGTATCGTTTCAAATACGATAACACCGCATATCATAATTAATACAGCTACTATCATACTCAGCTTTATAGTATCCATTATCCTCTTTTTATTCCTTATTCCGTAATTATACGCAACTATCGGGATAACACCGTTATTAAGACCGAATACAGGCATAAATATAAAGCTCTGTAATTTGAAATATACACCAAATACAGCTACAGCCGTAGGAGAAAACATAAGAAGTATCTTATTCATAGAATACGTCATAACCGAACCTATCGCCTGCATTATCATAGCAGGGATACCTACAGAATATATCATCTTTATTATTTTTCCGTCGGGTCTGAATCCCTTGAAACTGAAATTTATCTCTTTGTTATACTTGATATTGAATATTATACCCGATATCATGGCAATTATTTGTCCCGTCACTGTAGCAAGTGCCGCACCCGCAACACCCATTTTCGGAAATCCGAAATATCCGAATATCATTATCGGATCGAGTATAAGATTTATTATTGCGCCCGTTCCCTGCGTTATCATACTGAATATTGATTTACCCGTTGACTGCAATAATCTTTCAAATTTCATCTGACCGAATATACCAAATCCCATTATAAGGCATATCCTTAAATACTGCGTACCATAGTCAATGATCTCAGCATTATCGGTCTGTACCGCAAAAAAACTTCTTGTCAGAAATATTCCTATCAGTGCAAATGCGATATAGCTTAAAAATATAAGGAATATACCGTTTGTAGCCGCCTTATTTACATCATCGAATTTCTTTTCTCCAAGCCTTCTTGACAGCAGCGCATTTATGCCCACGCCCGTACCGGCACCCACGGCAATTGTAAGTATCTGCATAGGGAAAGCAAGCGAAACCGCCGTAAGTGCATTTTCACTTATCTTTGAAACGAATACGCTGTCAACTATATTGTATAAAGCCTGCACTATCATAGATATTATCATCGGCAGAGATACCGATATCAACAGCTTATCGATTGGCATAATACCCATTTTATTCTCGGCAGGTTTATTCATTTCTTCGTTTTTTATTTCATTTTTGTTCTCTTCGGAGTATTTCTCTTTCATATATCATTTTGCCTTTCATTATAGAAATTTTGCCCCATTTATCATTACATTTTTTGGAAACTCCATTATATATATGATAACATATATTTATCTTTTTATCAATATAAATTATCAAATTTTATGACATATCAAATAATGCCTTTGCAAATTCCTCTGCCATGAATTGCCGTAGATCATCTATCCCCTCTCCGACTCCTATAAATCTCACCGGCAGATCAAGTTCATTCTTTATAGCTATCACGACACCTCCCTTTGCCGTACCGTCAAGCTTTGTAAGAACAAGACCCGTAATATCGGCAGCTTCTCCAAACTGTTTTGCCTGTATAAGTGCATTCTGACCCGTTGTTGCATCAAGTACAAGGAATACTTCAAGCCTTGCCTCCGGAAAGTCCCT
>JAFUUG010000472.1 GCA_017483905.1 Bacillota bacterium | reverse complement strand
CTGTGTCCGTTTATGAATTGCTAACAAAGAAGATGATAGCAATTCTCAGTTCCGATGAAAGTGAACGGAGCAAATACAGCGATTATTTCTATGTACAAGACGAAATCTATATGCTTACCATAGAAGGCAGACGAGCTATCGTCACAAATTGTATTCATGGCATAGATTGTGATGAAGCTGCCATAGAAGTAACTAAGATGTCATTAGCACTAAAAATCGTTGACGGCAACAATCCTTTAGTTTGGAGCGGTATCGGTGCATTTGGCGAGAAGATACTCCGTGATATAGACGGCAATATAAAGCTCGGAAACACTCTCGTTAGTACAGATAATCATATTCCTGCAAAGCATATTGCTGAAATCAAGCCTTTTGATATAAAAACTGCATTTGCCGAAGTTTTCAGTAAAAACAATGGCTTTTCCTATGTGATAGGTAATCCACCCTACGTTGAAACAAAGCATTTTAAGGCTGCACAGCCGTTGATGCACGATTATTTAAGCACAAAGTATAGTGCTTTTGAAGGTAAAGCCGACCTCTCTGTACTGTTCATCGAGAAGTGTATTAGTTTGCTTGCTCCGAACGGAAAACTCGGATTTATAATTCAGAGACGTTGGTTCAAAACTGATTATGGGCGTTCTATCCGTACTCTGATTAATGAAGGAAAATACCTTGAAAAACTGATTGACTTCAAGGCAACAGATATTTTCAAAGGCAGAATCACCTATGTTTCGATCATGGTTCTTTCAAAAAAGAAAAATGATAGTGTCCAGTACTTCTTTATGCCTTCGGAAGCAGAGGACATAAAGACTATATTTGAAAACAGTGAAGATAACGGCGATTTTGCAACTTGCGACTTCGCTTCATTACCAATACAAACAGGAACTGAAAGCTGGTCTTATGACAACTATCAGATTGAAGAGATCAAAAAAAGGCTTTCTCAGGCTTGTGGTGTCCTGGGAGATTATCCGAAGTTAGCTGTAAAGGACGGTATTCAGGCTCTTTGGAAGAAGATGTATCACCTGACCAACTGCTGTGTAGACGGTAAATATATCATCGGAAAGAACGG
Source organism: Bacillota bacterium (assembly GCA_017483905.1). GTDB lineage: Bacteria > Bacillota > Clostridia > Lachnospirales > CAG-274 > RGIG4831. The sequence goes on along the minus strand of JAFUUG010000472.1, from coordinate 464 downwards.
ATTCAAAGAAATAGTAAGAGTCGAAAAAGATGCTGTAAAGGCAGTCATATATAACCGAGAGTTCTATCCTTTCAAGAAAGTTGAACCTGACGCTTACTGCGTATTCCCATATGAAGGGGCAAACAATGAAATTATTCCTTTTCCGGAGCTGAAAGAGAAATATCCACTGTTAGCTGAATACTTGTCAGCAAATAAGCAGCGGATCACCGAGCAGGTTGAGTGCTATGAAGGTGATTTGTGGCATAGATTTACCCGTGAACACAACCATACACTATATAATGTGGATAAGATCATTATTCCGATGACTGCAAGAGATACGATTGCAACATTCATTAACGATAAAGGTCTGTATATGGATAATGCGAATGTGTGGTTCATTACTGTTAAGGGAGCATCCGCCGATCTTATGAAAGCTATCACCTGCATCATCAATTCAACAATATTCACGGTTCTTGGCAAATCGG
>JAFUUG010000471.1 GCA_017483905.1 Bacillota bacterium | reverse complement strand
TAAAATTTATATTCGCCCTCCATGTATGTGTCAAAAACCCCTGTTACCGTTATTTCTTCATCTTCATACGGATAATCATCGGGATATAAATATTTGTTCGTCGGTACAAATTCTATTCCCTGCGTACAGCAAGCTGTTGCATCTTGTATAATGCAGGCAAAATAATTATTACCTGTATCTTCATCATGATAGATCTTGAATGTTCCATTCATTTTTATAGTTTTACCTATATATTCATCAGGCTCATACATCATGTTATATACTTCGGAATATACCATTGTTGATGACATGGCTGTCAGATCAATATCTATTTTATCAGCGGAAGCGGAAGTATCTTTATCACCCACACCTTCTATCTCACTTGTCATCTCTTCATTCTGTATTATATCATCAGGTGTGTCTGTTTTTGCAATTTCCGATCGAATGACATCTTCTACCGTATTTTGCGTTTTTGCCGTCCTGTCATTTGGATTATTACCATTTTCACAGCCTGATATACATATTATCATTATGTAGCAGGTCAGTAAAAAAAATAATTTTTTATTCATATCCGAATACCTCCCATGATCTTTCCAATGAAAACACATATCGCAAATACGCAGGCATCGACAGCTACGATCGTTGACCCAACGGGTGTTCCGAATAATATTGATACAATTATTCCAAGAAATGCACATAATACCGATAAAACAGCCGAACATATCGTCACTGTTTTAAAGCTTCGGAATATTCTCATAGCAGACAAAGCCGGAAATATCACCAATGCAGATATAAGCAGTGACCCTACAAGATTCATCGCAAGTACAATAATTACAGCAATTATCACAGCGATCAAAAGATTATATCTTTCAACATTTACTCCGCTTGCCCTTGAAAAGTTCTCATCAAACGTAACAGCAAATATCTTATTGTAGAATAATATAAATATCAACACCACCAAAGCCGAAAGTACAGCACATAATATCACTTCATATTTATTAAGTGTAAGTATTGATGTTGAACCGAATAATGTACTGCATACATCACCCGATAAATTTGATGATGTTGAAAACACATTCATTATAAGGTATCCGAATGCCAAAGCCGCAACAGAGATCATTGCAATAGCCGCGTCGCCTTTTATAATTGTATTTTTTCCTGTACGAAGCAGTAATACCGCTCCTATTACAGTGACCGGCAGCACAAGAAACATATTATTTGATAAATTTATAACGCTTCCTACCGCCATAGCTCCAAAAGCAACGTGTGACAGTCCGTCTCCGATAAACGAAAATCTCTTCAGTACAAGTGTTACTCCGAGAAGTGAAGAACATAACGCTATAAGTACACCTACGATCATCGCATATATCACAAACGGATATTGCATATACATTATAAGTTTATCTGTCATCTATCTTCACCGCCTTTGTTTTTCATAAGAAAAACTTTTCCCTCATCGCTTTCAAAATATTTTTCCTTACTTCCGAAAAAAATATTTTTTCCGATATGCAGAACATGACTTGCATACTTTACCGATTCGGAAATGTCATGAGAGATCATAATTATTGTCATTCCCTCCTTATTAAGCTTTGAAATAAGCCCGTACATTTCCGAAGCAGCCCTCGGGTCAAGTCCTGTGATCGGTTCATCAAGCAGCAATATCTCTTGTGCTGCACATAAAGCTCTTGCAAGAAGTACACGCTGTTGCTGCCCTCCGGATAATTCCATATAACTGCGTTTTGATAAAGAACTTATTTCCATACGTTCTATATTATCTTTTGCAATAAGTTTTTCTTTACGGTCATAAAACGGTCTTGCTCCGCATCTCCCTTGAAAACCCGATAAAACTATCTCCCATACAGATGCCGGAAAATCTTTCTGAACAGTCGTCCGCTGAGGAAGATAGCCTATCATATTATTCTTTAAACCCTCCCCAAGCAGTATCCTTCCGCTAAGCGGTTTCATAAGCCCAAGCATTGTTTTCATAAGTGTAGTCTTTCCGACACCGTTTTCCCCTATGATGCAAAGATAATCACCTGTATCCACCGAAAAATTCAGATCTTTTATTATTGTTCTCGAACCATAACCAATGGAAATATTTTCAGCAGTGATCAGAGCCATAAACAGTACCCCCTATTTGAGTGCTTCTTTAAATACTTCAAGATTATTTTCCATAACAGAGAGATACGTTGTTCCATTGTTTATATCATTCATTGTCGTTGACTGCATGGAGTCCATCGTCATTATCTTTTGATCTTTTGTCTTTGTGTTATCTTTTATAGTTTCCGCAATTTTACGATCGGAGCCGTCTATAGTCAATATCGTATCAACAGACAATTCATCGACCTTATTTGCAAGAAATACGACCGTTTCAAAATCCGCTTCCGTTTCGGCAGAACAACCGGCAAAAGCAGCATAATAACCTAATCCGTAGTCATCTGTCAGATAGCGAAATGGGAATCGATCTCCGAAAAGGAGTGTTTTTACATTTGCTTTATCCGCTGCCGATTTGTACTCGTCATCAATCTTATTCAGTTTTTCTTTATATGTATCGGCATTCTTTTTATAAATATCGGCATTTTGACTATCTATAGATGCAAGTTCCGATTCGATTTTATCTACAAGTAAAGTTGTATTTTTAAGCGAGAGCCATACATGTTCATCGTATTCATGCTCATGTTCATGTTCCTCATTGCTTTCTTCCTCTTCTTCGCTTTCCATCCCTTCAACTATTTCTTCTTCCTTGACATTTTCTCCAAGTGCTTCAAGAAGATTTACTGCTTTCATATCTTTGTTTGTTGCTTCCGAAAGTGCATCTTCTACCCATTCGTCAGATTCACCCCCGACATATATAAACATATCGCAATCAGATATTTTTAATATATCATCTGCTGTGGGTTGATAGCTGTGCAGATCTACACCATTATCCAGAAGCAGTGTAACTTCAGCATCGGCAGGATTTTCACCAAGTATATTTTTAACCCAGTCATATTCCGGGAATATAGTAGTAACGATTTGAATCTTCTTTTTTTCCTCCGTTTTTTTCTGTTCATTTTCAGCAGAACTGCACGCTGAAAGTATACCGATCAATAATATCGCTGCAATAAAAAAAGAAATAATTTTTTTCATAATTATATAAAACCTCCGAATATTTTTAATTTTAGACATAAAAATACAAGGACATAGTTATATCAAGTCAGCATTTTTTGCTCACTGATATATACACAAAAATAGGTATACCATGTCCTTGTCGGAGATCTCTCAATTATTCATACGCACTTTTTTCAGAACAGGTGTTTTCTGTGTAAAAAATAAAACGGGAATGCATACAGACAGAATTGTAATGCAAAAATTAAAACAAATTGCATAATTACTAAATGTTACACTGCTTATAAACTCAAGCACTCTTTCACATTGAGCTATACAAGCACATATCGGACAATCATCTCCTATACAGTTATGTTCCGATTCATGGGCAATATACAGTTCAGAAGAAAGGATCATAATAAGCATTATAATTCCCATAACAAATGACAATATTTTTTTTGATACAGAAATATTATTGCTATACATTGTCTTTTCTCCTCCGAAAAAGTAAAATCTTTTCAAATTATATCATTGCAATTTTATTTTGTCAATATCCGTAAAATCAAAAAAATCTCATATAAAAAACTCGTCAGAAATATCTTATACTTTCAAACGAACAATATTTTCGCCAACAGGTGCAGCCCCAAAACGGTTTTGTGCTGATTACAGTAAACGGCTGTATACCGCAAAGCATCTGAATTCCTTATTTTCTTTTTGAATTGATCACCATTTCCTTAAACAACTTTCAGTTCAATAGCTCCTTATCGTTATCCCACTGTAATAATGCTCCAGTATCTCATCAAAAGTACTTCCCTCTTTCGCCATAAATTCCGCTCCATACTGGCTCATTCCGACACCGTGTCCGAATCCTTTCGTTATAAAAGTTATAGTTTCTCCGTCACGCTCTATCTCAAAGTAATTCGATCTCAGTGAAAACATACTCCTTATTTCCGTACCCTTTATTATCACACCGCAGACCGATACATATTTCACATAACCTGCCTGTGTATATTCCTCTATTTTAATACTGTCTACTATATCGCTGTCACCACCGACGATATTTCCGCCGTATCCTCTCAGTATCTCTGCCGCTCTCGAATAATCAAACGAAGCACGGGATTCATAATTGGGTGCATTCTTATCAAGCGGTGACTCCACATTCTTTATGTATGGCAGGCTGCTCCCCCAGACATTTTCCGCAAGTTCCGTAACTCCTGCACTTGTAGAATAAAAAGCCGCAAGTATCGGCTCATCGTCATATACCATTATAAGTCCTCTCGTTCCGGCAACAGCCTCACAAAGTTTTGCATAATTGCTCTCAAAATCATTTCCCCAGTTAGCTCTCATCGTATCAACGCTTATATAAGCCTGTCCGAGTGAATTCGGATCTATATTATATATATCTTTGCTGTTTCTTATTGCGTATGTTCTTGCCGCCACAGCCTGTGCTTTCAAAGCCTCCGTTTCAAAATTTATCGGCATCTCCGCCGCCACCACACCTCTTATATAAGCCTCAAAAGCATTGTCTTCCTTGTTTTTGGTCATCTCTTCATACTTGTCTATCTTATCCGCATAGTCTACTTCGTTTATCACTTCAAGCGGCACTTCTCCCGATGTCGCCACTTCAGATCTTATCTCATCATTTTTTTCTTCATCTCTTCCGTTTATCATAACTACCGCCGACGGCAGTGCGAATACAGATAAAAAAACAAACACCGCCGTCGAAATAACATATTTTTTCATAAGATCGCTCCATATAAATGTATTTTGTCCTATACATTTATATGTCAAGCTTTTCTATTTTAGCACCGAGAGCTTTCAGTTTTTCCTCTATCCTGCAATAGCCTCTTTCTATATGATAAATGTCACCTATCTCGCTTTTTCCCTCTGCACAAAGAGCCGCAATTATAAGTCCTGCACCCGCTCTCAGGTCCGTTGCCTTGACTTCTGCTCCTGTCAGTCTGTTTCCGCCCTTTATTATCGCACTTTTACCCTCAAGTTTTATATTCGCTCCCATTCTCGAAAGTTCCCCGACGTGCTGGAATCTGTTTTCAAAAATAGTCTCGTTTATAATACAAGTTCCGTTCATCGTCGTCATAAGGCTCATGAACTGCGGCTGCAAATCCGTCGGAAAAGCAGGATAAGGCATCGTTTTTATATCAACGCTCTTTATATCATCGTTTTTATATATCCTTACAGAATCATCATCTTCTTCGATCCCGAAATTCATTTCTTTAAGTTTTGAAATGACCGCTCTCAAATGTTCGGGGATAACATTTTCAATACGGACATCACCGCCTGTGATAGCCGCCGCCGCAAGAAAAGTTCCGGCCTCTATCCTGTCGGGGATAACTCTGTGTTTAGCGGCATACAGTCTGTCAACTCCTCTTATCCTCACCGTTTCTGTCCCTGCACCCTCGATCTGTGCCCCCATTTTATTAAGAAATTCCGACATATCTGTTATCTCGGGTTCCGTTGCCGCATTTGATATGACCGTTACTCCCTCTGCCAGAGCTGCCGCCATTATAATATTCTCTGTTGCCCCGACACTCGGAAAATCAAGATATATCTCATTTCCGCCAAGTTTGTCTGCTGTCAGCTCTATCATACCGAATTCCTGCCTTATTTCCGCACCCATTCTCGCAAATCCTTTCAGATGCAGATCTATAGGTCTTATTCCTATAGGGCAACCTCCCGGCATTTGTATCCTCACTTTTGAAAACCTCGTCAGCAGCGGTGCAGCCAATAAAAAAGAAGCCCTTATCTTTTTTACGGGTTCATAAGGCAATTCTCTGTTTATTATATTATCGGCACATATTTCAAGTCTGTTGTTTTCAAATCTCACCTCTGCTCCCAGTATCCTTATCAGCTCACACATAGTATGCACATCGCTGAGATCCGGAACATCTTCTATTATACATTTTCCCTCTGCCATAAGAGATGCCGCAATTATGGGAAGCACTGCATTTTTTGCTCCGTCGGTTCTTATCTTTCCTTTTAATGGTTCGCTTGTTTCCACAATAAACTTTGACATAATATATCTTCCTCCTGATTTCATTACACTTATGATACCCTCAAAAGTAAGAAATATTATTTTCAATTTTTGCTTATAACAGTCCTAATTCTTCCTGTTTCTCAAATTTCCGTATGTATCGAGATATTTTTCAATATTTTTATAATCGGGAAAAATTTTACTCACAAAACCATAAAAATCTTTTCCATGCCCTCTGTATATAAAATGCGTATACTCATGCACGAATACATATTCCGCACAAGCTCTCGGAAATTCTATCAGATAACGATTTATTCTTATCCTTCCCTCATTCACACTACAGCTTCCCCAGCGTGAGATCATTTTTCTGACCTTTATTTCAGCCTTTGCTATCCCGAAATACGAAAATATTTCTGCCGTCTGCTCGTTTATTTCATCAAATATTTCCCTTGCCCTCTTGTTATACCAATCTTCCGTAATTTTCTTTATCTTTTCTTCATCGTCGGCATCACGTACTTCAATTACAAATTTGTCACCGTCTATCACGCATTTTGTGTCATTTCCTTCGGTAACACATTTTTTATATTTTTTCCCCATATACATTATTTCATTCTCATCTGTTCTGTTTTCGGCTCTTTTTGCGGCTTTATCAAGTGCATTAAAGATAAACTCCGAATTTTTGAATAAAACTGCCTCCAGTTCCTTTACCGACACATAATTATTTGCAGATATATGTATCACCATATCGTCTTTTATCCGCATATTTATATTTTTCACATTTTTCCTTGTAAGGCAATATTTGACTTTTCTGCCCCTGATCGTAATTTCTTTTGTTTTCGTCTTTATCATAGTGACCTCT
>JAFUUG010000470.1 GCA_017483905.1 Bacillota bacterium | reverse complement strand
TATATCCTATATCCGTTTTAAGATTCAAAGGAAGTTCAATGTGCGACGGTGTACCGATAAGAACGGTATTGGTATTGGCATCAATGCTTATATCACCGCTTTCACTGCGTTTTGTTCCTACAGGAACGGTTGATTCCCACCTTATCACATCTCCCACGGAATATACGCCCTCATTAACACTGTTTAACTTGGATTTATCCGAATTTAGCGTATTGCTTAGCTTATAGCTTACGGAATTTTTACCGACATCATAAATATTTTCAAGTGACATACTTGTATTTGAATATTTAATTGCCGTTACCTTTTTCCCTTCGATACTGTATGACGGAACAATAGTAAGTTTTTTACCATTATTTCCGTAATCGCCTATCGTCTGAACGGAATAATTTATTCCATAACCGAGTTTAGGAAATGCCTTTGTTCCGTCCTTAGTCGTAAGCTGTCTGAGAGGTAAAATACCGATAGATTTGGACGCTGCGTGTGACGGAAGTGTACCCGCAAGATTTAAGACACCGCTGCTTTTTGAAAACATATTGTAAAGCGTTCTCATATACTTATCTGTAAAATTCTGAGATATGGCAGGATCTTCGCAGTAGTCAACCGTAAAATTGCCTATTCTGCCAACAACATCAACGGTAAAGGTATTTTTAACGTAATGATTTGCAGCCGTATTTCCCGTTCTCGAATAGTTTACCGTACTTTCGGCTTTTCCGAATGCAGTATCTATAAGAGCTTTTGTCGCTTCATCCGTTATCGCCAAAGGCTGTGAAATATTTTCATCAACAGATGAATATGAAGTTATATCAGGTGCATTATCCGCAACAGCTACAAAACTTATAACCGCATTTTTCAGATCTTTCTGATTTCCTGCAACAGCAAACCTTGTTACCGTATTATTTTTCGGAATTTGTACCCAATTACCGACTTTTACATACTCGCAGTTGTTTATCATAACATCAAACGGGAATTTCACAAATTTATACTTCACCCAATATGAAGTATCCATATAAGAACCTCCGCTCGTCCTTATGCCGTCTGTTTTCGGTATTATAGGTGATATATCGGGAGTAATACCGTTATATCCTTTTCCTGCCGCACCTTGCGTTGCTGCTATAAAACCGCTTACTCCGGATTGCTTTACTCTATACATTTCGGAAACCAATAGACCTCTCGAAAGTGTATCGGAGATATTCCTGTTCGTTGAACCCACATTTGTAGCCATATTCGTATAATTACGGACAGAGCTGCCGTCAACAGGTGTATAAAGATCAAAGTAATCGTCAATATCTATCCTCGTCACAGCACCGCTTTTCCCTTCGGGATTTTCGTAGCCTATTCGCTGCTCAAACAGCTTTGAAGTACCTACAGAAACATCCTGAATGGATATTGGATCGTGAATGATTATCGGATTTATGCCCTCTGCTTCACCCGAATATTCCTCAAGGTTCCTGTCAACATAATTAAGCGGTATCGGACTTTTTTCAGGAACAGAATTATTGTTTATGCAAAGACCCGGACCGCATTCCTGTGCTTCACCAAGCTCCATATAATTTGCATAAATATCGCTTTCCGCCTCATATCCGTAAGCAGACGCTTCCGCATAAGTCGGATCTGCCAACTTTAACGGGAATATATAAAGTCCGTTAAGTGCCTCTCTATTTATGTTTATAGGCGAATAAGTGTAATTTTCTTTATTCCTGTCGGCTTTATCGGGGCGACCTGTATATCCAAGCTTTACGATATACTCATTCTTATCCCAATTTTCCCTTTGCGGAATAAAGTAGCTTTCATCGACTGCTTTCAGTTCGCTTGCACTCCTGTTTGAGAGAGTCGTTTCATAGCTGTAAGCATCAAGGATATTTAATGTCTGTATTTCGCTGCCGTCGGATTTCTTTATCGTTACCGAAACACCGGGCGAATTTACAAACACCTTTACATTCTCCTGTATATCCTTCCATACCTGTGATGAGCTCGGTTTGCCGTCACAATCTGCACTCCAAGCACCTTGATAACCGTCGGAAGTAAAGCCGTAGCAGTATTTTGAACTATCATTCCCGTAATCGTCGATATAGTAGTCCCCACCATTGCCCGTTATATTTACAGTCGCCGTAATATCTTCCATAAACGGTACATCTATCGAACTGCCGTCCGCAAAAAGAGTTACGGAACCGTCTTTTGATGCGCTTGTTATATGTGCTGTGCTGCAAGGTCTGAGAGTAATATTATCGACTACTATATACCTTGCCGTTGCCGACGGTGTTTGTGTATATGTTGTCGTAACATAATTATAGCTAACCCGGCTTCCGTCAACGGTTTTTTGGCTGTGTTTTGTATGGTTATAACTGAGATCTTTGTTAAAATCCACTGTTTTAAGCTCACATATAATATCCACATAAAACGGAGTACCGCCGATATTTGCATAAAGTGTCCTGCTTGTCGGAACACCCTGCATTACTTCATAGCTCTCCGTCTGCCTGTCATCGGAATAAGTACCCTCTTTTACTTCCGCAAAAGCTATAGGCTGATTTTGCCATCTTAGTTTTTTGGATACGATATTCTCGACGATTATTGTAGCTGTTGCCGAAGAAGTACCGAAGTTTACGGTAAATGATGTATTGGAGCTATCATTCAGTTTTTTGAATTGCCATCCTGTACAAAACGGAACAAAGCAATGGTCTTCATCATAATAGAAATATACCTCTTTTTCCTGTTCACTGTTTGTAAGCTCGCTGTAATATCTCACTCCGTCTATATCGATATCATCTTCTTTGAATATCCTGCCCGAACCGTATTCTGTACCATCATAAACGGTATATACTCTTGCGGTCATAAAGTCTGCAACACTGCAGTTTACTTTTACGGCAGACTTGAATTTCCAAGTAAAGCTTCCTGCCTGTTCAAAATGTCCGTCATAGCTCTTTATTTCTCCCAAGCTGTAATTTACCAGCTGACTTCGCAGATCATCTTTTATCTTGTTTTTCATAGTCTGCTCATCAGCCGAATAAACATCTGAATACTTTACACATATACCGTTCAATTTCTGCTTATGGCTTTTACCGTTGCCCGAATAACCGCTGACAGTACACATTCCGTTTTTTGTTCCCGTTGAATTTCCCGGTTCGTCCATCCCTTCGCCCTCGGCATCCAAACTCCAAGTAGCAGAATCAAATGTTACCGCTCTGTCTTCAAGCCTATGATCCGCAGGACACGAGCTTCCGTATGTGAACATTTGGTTTTCGTAAGATGTCTTAACGGCATCTTCGGGTATAGTTATAGACCCATCTGCCGTATCTATCACACAATTTTCGTAGGTCAAAAGATTATATACTGTATTCGCAAGAGAATCAAGCCCATCTGCTGTCGGTGTCAATGTTATCGAAGTCACAACTTCTTTTCCATCAACGGAAAGCTGAGAAAACCTCTTTACCTTTTGGCTTTCGGGATCTGCCGAAAGTGTATGACTGCCTACTGCCTTTGAGGTATCCCCTTTCGGCTTTATATCCGCAGTTATAGGCGGTGCTTTGAATACCGCAAACCCTGTTTTGTATTCTGCAAAATTTTCGGCTCTCGATGAGGAGCTTTTCTTGTATTGTGCCGTAAACCACAGATTTTTAGGACTGCCGACCATATTTCGTGTAGCTTCGTCCATATCGTAATTTAACATCTGATCTCTGTAAAAATACGATGACAATGCTATTCTATTACCTGCAAGACCTTTCTTGAACCACTGATTGAAAAGCTGTGCATCCGTTTGAGATACTCCCAGCGGATTTCCTATTTCTCTTACCGCAATACTATCGGCTGTAACAGAAGTAAATGCACCTGTACCGCAGCTTCTCGCCCAATCAAGCACAGTTCCCGCACGCATACTGTTATGCACATTGTACTTTGTGACTGCATCAAAAACGTAATTCTGATGCGTAAAGAAAAGCTGATTATGTCCCGAAGCCTGAGCTGCATGAAGATTTTCAAGAACAAGTATATAATCCTTGTCGGCTTCCTGCTTGGTGCAATAACTGTAAACCTGCTGCGGATCTATTGCAGCACCTTTGTGTTTAAGATACATCGCAAGTATAGTCATTGCCATAGCATTCTGTTTCATACTCTCGCTTGTATCTTTCGTCTTTCCCCACTCTGTATCGGCAACTTCCCTAAAGGCTGCCGTATTCCACTTATCGGAATCACCGCCTGTATAAGCCGAAAGCTCCGTCATAAGGGTACTGTCAAGGTACTGTGTCATGTAAATAGGAGGACTTGATGAAAGTGCCGAAACACCCGCACCTGTATATTTCGTTGTTCCGCCCATTGTCAATTTGTAGATAGCTTTAGTCAAGCCATCATCACAATCGGAATATGATCTGTACATATTGTCTGCACTATGGTAGTCGATTTTTCCGCTGCCGTCCGATGTAGGTGAAAGGATACACCTTGATACGCCGTCACAGGTTCCAACTATTATCGAATAGCCCTGATACATTGACGGATACCTGTATAAATATCCTTCATCACGATAAGAGCCGTAATCCCGTACATCAAATCCAAGTCTCAATACGGTATAATCGGGAAGTGTTATGACACCCTTTGTCGAATTACCCCACGATATACCGCCGAGTATTCCGTCAGCTCTTGTCTGTACAACGGAAACCCTTGCCATCTGCGTGATTGACGCTATAAGAATTATCATAGCAATAATAAATGTGATTATCCTTACGCTCAGTCTTTTTTTCTGCATAATATCGCCCTCTTCGGTTTGCTGCACCTGCGAGCGAAAAGCACCGAAAACTCTTAAAACAAGCTTCCGTTTTTGCACTGTTTCAAGAATTTCAAATCAGTGCTTATATAGTTGTTTTATACCGCTCACAGTATAAAACAGCTATTTGGGATAAATATCCCGAAGTCTTTATGACCCGAAAACTTTTTCACGGCATCATCGGCTCAATGGAATTTTCGGATGTCTGCGTAAATATTTATTTTTGTAAACCATACGAATAGGCATACCCATTCGCATGGTCATATAATCAAGCGTTTTTTGCATCAAACAGCG
>JAFUUG010000469.1 GCA_017483905.1 Bacillota bacterium | reverse complement strand
TAACCGATAAACCTTTCGGGGTAGTTCCGCCTTAAATACTCCGACATACATATCCTCTCAAAAAGTGCGTTATGCGCCCATTTTATTACGCTTTTATCCGTTATGGCTGACAGGACATCATCGGATATCTTTTCGCCCTGTGCCAAGTCAACGACCTCAACCTCCGAGCCGTCAACGGAATATCCGAAAAGCAATATCTCAAAATCCTCTGCTTCGACATACTTATACACTCCGCCTTTTATAAGGTCATTTGACGAAAACGTTTCAATATCCAGTTCCAAAGAGTTCATAACGTCGGTCTCCTCGTAACTGTTCTTGAAAGTATAAATCCGTTATAATCGTATGTTTCTTCAAAAGTTTGTTCTTTGATGAAGCATTCGGGCATTTTTATTCCGAATTGTCCGCATACATCCTTCATCATCAATGCAATATCGACATTATTGCAGCCCTGATTACGCATTACATCCTTTGACAGCTTGAGCAGATTTACTATTTCTCCGACTCCCGTTACTCTCGAATTGTATCCGGAAAGAGCGTAATATCCCGTTTTCCTTATCGCAGGAAGAACCTCACTCGTTACCCAATGCTTGAATTCTTTTGCTTTCGGAAGTTTACTTGAAAATATCAAGCTGTATAATCCACTTTCGTTTATTATCGTCACATCCTGTGTTCCTCCAAGGGTGTCGCAATTCGCTACTCCCTTATCTTCTTCGCTGACCTTCTTAGCCAACGCATCTCTTGAATTGCTGTAGCCCAAAACATCAGCCACATCTTTACCGACAAACCACGGTTCATCGTTTATCATTATCGTTCGTATCGTGCCGAATTGCTCATTTTCAAATATTCTTAAATCATTCATCTTTGTTATCCTCCATTTCAATACCACAGTAAGGACAGTATTTATAAGCACATTCCTTTTTATGCTCCTTTGCTCTGGTAAAAGGCATCGCATACGCCGTATTCCCACACTCCGAGCATAAAAATAAAAATGATTTCGGTCTTGGATTTTCGGGTATCCAATGCCCGCATTTCCTTGAATTATCCATTTGTAATTATCCCCTTTGTTTTCGGCAGCCGAAGCAAGACACCTTGCCCCGACCACCTTTATTACTGCATTTTCACAAAATGCCTTGTTCCGTCAGCTATCTCACGAAAGAAAATCGTCATCCTCATCGACATCGACAACATCGAAGTCCTCTGCTGCCGTGCTGCCGCTTCCGAGTGATTCTCCGTCTTTGAGCTTCTGAATGTTTCCGAGACCTGCAGCAATGCCCTTATTTCCGTTCTTGGAATAAGCATAAAAGTTTACGGATATGTTGCCGTAGCAACCGCTATACACTTCGCTCTGTTCCAAGATCGGCTGAACATTGTTATCCACGATTTGTGGCTTCTGCTTTGAGTTTGCATTCAGGAAAATAGCTGTTCTCGTATGCCTCATCTTCGGCTCTGTCGATATCGCCGTCACGGAGCGGAAGTTTAAGGTTCTTAGGCATTTTGCCTCCCCAAACCGATGCGCTGTCTTCCTTGACCTTTTCGATAGCCTTTTTTATC
>JAFUUG010000468.1 GCA_017483905.1 Bacillota bacterium | reverse complement strand
TTTATTGTCAATGATATCTGCGTTTTTCGTAATGATCCTTTAGTTTCCGACCGTAAAGAAAACAGCCTTCACACATAGTAAACGATACTTTTAACGTCACTTACAATAATTATACAATATCCCCGATAATTTTTCAAGCATTTTAGTTCATTATATATAAATATTACTTTTGACCTCTGTTTTCCCTGTTGTAAATGTACCAACTCTACCCCTTATACACCATCATGTATAAGCGGTCTGCACTTTGCCTGCATATCATCGGAAACACCAAGCATAACAAAGGCATCTTCTATCGAAATGTGCATTTTTTCCGCAAGGTTTTTTATATGTCTTATAGTCGTATACATCTCCCCCTCTATTTTTCCCTCTATTTTTCCTTCTATTTTTCCTTTTTCTTCACCTTTGGCAATAAAATCATCGATTACTGTACACATATTTGCCCGCTCCTTTCTGTTTTCTTCATAATACTTCACTTTAAATCTGTCATCATCTGTAAGTATACTCATCAGATTAAGCAATTCCCATATATGTTTGATGTTATCCGTCATCGGTTCGTATTTACCGGTCTCACGCATCTGAACAAAATAATCGGCTATAATTTTAAAGTCACTTTTAAACTTATTCACAGTTTCCCTCGGCAGATACGCAATATCAATGACATTTATTTCATAATTTTTAACAAAAGGTTTAAGTTCATCACAGACATTGACCTCTTCAATGATATTCCTGTGTTTAGTCCATCTTGTCATAGAAAAATTCAAAACTATTGTGATCACGGGACACATTGGTATCTTATTTGCAAGCATATATTTATAAGAAACACCGTCATATCCAATTACCCTGAAAGGCATTTGCGGATCGATCTTTGTCTGATTTTCTATTCCTATAAAAGATAATATTATATCGTTATTTATCCACTTTTTCGATACATCTCTTTCCTGTTTGCGAATCTGTTTATCTTCTATGAAATAAGATATAGGATCAATATCCTCCAGATCATTTTCACCGATAACTTCTTTACCTCCAAAAACAAGTACATTTATCATATCCGCAAAGACATCATTAAAACTTTCAAGATGCTTTTCCATAATATCTTTTGCATTTTTTGACTTTCTTTTCTTCGTAATTTTATTTTTTGCCGAAAAATTTCTTGATTCGATTTTTCTTATTGCTAATTTCCGCACTTTCAAAAGGATCCTCCACTCATAAATTTCCTTTTCATTCTCTGTATGTAATAAGGGAAGAAACACCCTCTGTTATCTTTTTTGCGATATAAGGATTATTCATTGTATATAAATGCACTCCGTCAACATTTTGAGATAACAGATCGACTATCTGATCTATAGCATAAGCGATACCGGCATCACGCAGTGCCTCCGGATTATACTCATATTTATTGAGCATTTTCGTAAATTTTGAAGGCAGCGATGCACCGCACATCATAACCATTCTCTCTATTTGTTTTTTATTGGTGACAGGCATTATACCTGCCTCAACAGGAACATTTATCCCCTTTGCTCTCACTTTGTCCATAAAATCGTAAAACATCGAATTTTCAAAAAACAACTGGCTTATAAGATGTTTTGCCCCTGCATCGACTTTTATTTTAAGATTGTCTATATCTTCATCTATGCTTGGTGAATTCGGGTGTCCTTCGGGATAGCAAGCACCTGCAATATCAAAATTGCCCGATCGTGAATTTATAAAAGAGATCAGATCGCTTGCGTGAGCAAAATCATTTTTCGGCTCTATATCAGGATTTTTGTCACCTCTTAATGCAAGTATGTTCTCTACACCGTTTTTTTCAAGATTCTCCAGCACCTGTGTAACCTCTGCCTTGTCGAAATTGATACAGGTAAGATGTGCCGCCGACTCTATACCGTATTTTTTCTTTATTACAGAAGCGATCTCGCAGGTCTTGTTATTTGCCGCACTTCCGCCTGCACCAAACGTAACGCTTATGAAATCGGGTTTTAATTCTCCCAGTCCGTCAAGCGTTGAATATATCGTATCTATCGAACTTTCTTTCTTAGGAGGAAATATCTCAAACGAAAAAACCTGTTTTTTCTTAAAAAGTGATTCTATCTTCATATTATTGCTCCTTTTATGATCTTTGATTATTATTCTCTGAAACAATTATAGCACAAATTTGATTATAAATCAATAACTAAGTCGTACAGTGCCTTTTATTATACAACATCTGTTCTCTTTTATCAAAAACAAAAAGAGGGCTGTAAAAAATTACCTCTTTACAACCCTCTGATATTTATTTTATGCCGTTTCCTTATCGTCCCCTTTTACTTCCGCCGTTTTCTTAGTTATATCGGCAATAGCCTTAGTAGGACATTTACCCGTACAAACACCGCACTGAGTACATTTATCATAATCGACTTTAGCAAGGAAATCGGTAATATGCACCGCATCGGAAGGACAATTCTTCTCGCATATCTTGCAGCCCATACAGCCTATCGAACAATTATCCTTTGTAGCCTTAGGCATATCCTTTGAATTACAAGATACCCTTATATTGTTCTTATAAGGCACAAGTTCTATAAGTCCCTTTGGACAGGCAGATATACAAGCCCCGCAAGCCGTACATTTTTCTCTGTCAACTACAGCAATACCGTTTTCTATCGACAGTGCCCCGAACTGACAAGCTCTCACGCAGTTTCCGTCACCAAGACAGCCATACGAACAAGTCTTTCTTCCTCCTGCAAGGTTGCTTTCCATTGCACAGTCGTTCATTCCGTAATATTCATATTTTGTCTTAGCCTTGTCGCAGTCGCCGCTGCACTTTACAAAAGCCGTCATTTTTTCCGTTTCCGTCACCTCAACGCCCATTACAGCAGCAACCTTTTCGGCAACTGCCGCACCGCCGACAGGACATTTATTCGGAGCTGCACTGCCCGAAGCAACAGCAGCTGCATAAGCATCACAACCCGCAAAACCGCAGCCGCCGCAGTTAGCACCGGGAAGACATTCTCTTACAAGCGGCACTTTAGGGTCTTCCTCGACCTTGAATTTTATTGCCGCAAATCCCAGACCCAAGCCGAATATAGCACCAAGACCGCCGATACTCAGCACAGGGTATAAAATACTGTTTATGTCCATATAATTCCCCTCCTTAACTCAAAAGACCCGAGAATCCCAGGAACGCAATAGCCATAAGTCCGGCTGTGATAAGCGCAATAGGGAAACCCTGTAATGCAGGCAGAATATTATTTCTTTC
>JAFUUG010000467.1 GCA_017483905.1 Bacillota bacterium | reverse complement strand
TGATCTCTCATCACAAGATTTTCTTCTTTTACAGCAAGACTCTTTAACCAATCCATGCAATACTTCTTCCAATAAGCAAACCATTCAAGTTCAGTACCGGGTTTACAGAAAAATTCAAGTTCCATCTGTTCAAATTCTCTTGTTCTGAATGTAAAGTTGCCGGGTGTTATCTCGTTTCTGAAACTTTTTCCTATCTGACCTATACCAAAAGGAAGTTTCTTTCTTGTAGTTCTCTGTACATTCTTGAAGTTTACGAAAATACCCTGTGCAGTTTCCGGACGAAGATAAACGACATTCTTTTCATCTTCCATAACGCCTGCGTGTGTCTTGAACATAAGGTTGAATTCTCTTATATCCGTAAAATTATGCTTTCCGCAGCTTGGGCAGCATATATTCTTTTCTTCTATATAGTTCTTGAGTTGTTCAAAATTCCAGCCGTCGGGAGAATCCTGTATACCGTTATCGTGCATATAATCTTCAATAATTTTATCAGCTCTGAATCTCTCGTGACACTCTTTGCAATCCATGAGAGGATCGTTGAATCCTCCCACATGACCCGAAGCTACCCATACAGCGGGATTCATAAGTATCGCACAGTCAACACCTACATTGTAAGGACTTTCCTGTACGAATTTTTTCCACCATGCTTTTTTTACATTATTTTTAAGTTCAACACCCAAAGGGCCGTAATCCCATGTATTTGCAAGTCCGCCGTATATTTCCGAGCCTTGATATACAAAACCTCTTGCCTTTGCAAGTGCTACTATCTTATCCATTGATTTTTCCATTTGATTTATCCTCCTGAATTTTATATTTTCTTATGTTCGGCAAAGCTGTAATTATTTTCACCGCATACAATAATGTGATCAACAAGTTTTATTCCCACAGCATCTAAAGCGACCTTTATTTTTTTCGTAGAATCAATATCAGCCTGTGACGGCTCTCTCGTAAGTCCGGGATGATTATGTCCCAGTATCACAAATTTGACTTTATGCAAGAGTGCCTCACTCATTACTTTGTCTACATAAACATTTGCACCCGATATATTCCCCTGGCTTATTTTTACGGAACATTTTATTCTCTTTTTAATATCGAGCCCTACCATATAGAACACTTCGTAATCAAGTCCTGCAAGCAGCGCATCAAAATATTTAGATGCCGCCTTGCTCGATTCTATCCTGAAATCATCCCGATCCCAGTAACTTTTCAAATATCTTCTGCATAAATGCGGTATAAGAGATACAAGCACAGCGGTATTTTCACTGACACTGCATTTTTCGGCTATCTCTTTAGGCGAAGCATTTAATAATGCGTGCAAAGAACCGAATCTTTCTATCATTCTGTGAGCGAGTTCATTGGTATCTCTCATCTTTATCGCATAAAATAACAAAAATTCAATTATTTCATGATCCTGAAAACTATCAAGATTACCGTCTTTTATAAATCTTTCCCTGACTCGTTCTCTGTGCCCTTTATGTATATTTGTTTTTTCTTTATCGGACATCTACATTCTCCAATTCCTTTTTCAGTTCATCGAATCTGCCCTCATATATAATATTTAAAAGCTTATCCGTAGTTTTAAGTGCATTTTTTACTCTTTCATTCCCTATCAGTTCTCGTGCCATAGCCTCCGATATTTCCCCAAGATCAAGTACTCTCACAGATCCATCGGGATATATGACCACATCTACAAGAAGATCGTTGAAAGTATAACTTTTTTCCTCATCGTTATACTCCCAGTCTATTATATCACAGTACCAATATACAAGCTCATTATCTTCTTTCATAAATTTACTGACTTTTATTCCCTTATCAAGAAAATAACAGGAAATACCTTTTGCAAAATCATTTCTTTTCTTTAGCGTGTTCCATTTTGTTATTATTTTTTTGTTATCTGTATAAATTATCTTATCATCTTTCAGATATATTTTTTCATCCGGTATAAACCGTCTTCTGTACAGTTTTATATTTCCCATTGTATCCTCCGCCCGTTAAGGACTTATCTGATGTCATCAAATAAGTCCATTATAAAGTATTTTCAGCAAAATGTCAAATATATCATTTTTTATTTGAGTCATACTCTTCGGGCATTTCCTTTGAGTATCCGCATTCGTTACTGCTGCAGCATATTCTTACCTTTTTTGTACCTTTTTCAACAAGATAACTTCCACATTCGGGACACTTTTCGCCTGTCGGCTTATTCCACGACATAAACTCACATTCGGGATTATTTTCGCATCCGTAAAATTTTCTCCCCTTTTTGGTTTTCTTTATAAGTACTTTTCCTCCGCATTCAGGACAATTTACTCCTGCATCCTCAAAGAACGGCTTTGTATTTCGACATTCAGGGAAACCCGGACAAGCAAGGAACTTACCGAATCTTCCGTATTTTATCACCATATTTCGTCCACATTCCTCACAGATAACATCAGTCACTTCATCTTCTATCTCAACCTCTGCTATCTTGCTTTCCGCCTCAACTAACAATTTATCGAAATCGGGGTAAAATTTTCTCAGAATGTCTTTCCATTCGATCTTGCCTTCCTCCACTTCATCGAGTTCTTCTTCCATTTTAGCCGTAAAATCAATGTTTATTATATCATTGAAATTATTTT
>JAFUUG010000466.1 GCA_017483905.1 Bacillota bacterium | reverse complement strand
GTTTATTTCGGTATATTCCCATTGCTGTGCACTTGTTACCATTGATACAAGTTTTTTGTCTTCATCAAATACTATATCAACTATATCACCGGTGTCAAATTCTCCTGCGGTCAATGGTTCTCCATATTTATCCCTTGTATCTGTCGTACCTGTCAACTTGAATGTATAATTTTGGTTTTCACTGAAAAGATAAAATGTAAATTGATTGTTGTCACGATCAAGTTCTTTTATTACTCCCGTAAAGGTTTGTCCTACCATATTGCTTTCTTTATTTGCTATAAGTTCCGATGCGGAAAGTGCATAATTTACAGTTTCTTCTTTCTCATCGGCGCTCTTTGAGGTTTTTTCGGAAAAATAATTATACACAAATGAAAATGCCGCACCGCATACTATCACACCGAATATCAAAGAAAGAAGCAAAAATATTCTGTATGTGGATTTTGGAGCTTTTTTCTTTTTCTTTTTAGGCGTTTTTCCATTGTTCATGCCTGAAGAACGCCTTTCACCCATTCTCCTTGCATTGCCGCTTGGCTCATATATCACGCCTTCATCGCCGTATGGATCATTTTTGTTTATGTCTGTAAGCGGCTTTTCTTCATCAAAATTATATGAATTATCCATATTTTTCACCTACTATAATAATATTTAGTCGTATAAATCCATGGCAACCCGGCCATGATTTGCACTCACTTGTTACTTAAGTTATAATGAAAGCAGTGATTGGATTAACGTTTGTCACCTTGGGACACCATGCCCGTAAATGAGACAGTTATCCATGCTTTTGTTATAGTGTTCGATCTTGCAGGTAGAGCTAAAGCCAATACGCTCGCATCACTCAGTAGGCAGAATAGGTAACGAGAAAGTGCGGATTTATCGATCACAAATTCAACCAATAGGAGAGATGTTTATGAACGCAGTCGGAATTGATGTATCCGAAGGAAAAAGTACCATTGATGACTACGACACAAATCGTGTCAGAAAAGTCAAAACAGATCGAATCGATGCACTAAAATTCCACACTTGAAGCACTTGGAACACTCCGTTCTGAAATGGATACACTTGCATCTCAACTTCCGAAATGCGAAACTATCATGAACATATTGGGAGTCAGTATGCAAAGAGGTATTTTTTGCCGCTTTCGTAGTCCGCCTCGAAGAGTCAAAATATTCCAAAGAGATTATAAAACTACTTAAATCACAGATTTGGAGTATGGCTGTTACTGCTTAAACTTGGAAACCGGTGTCTATTTTGTTTACAATTTATTTACTCATTCAAAAACCGTGATCATAAGGTTATTTTTCATGAACGAGCTTTCCGCTCATATGATCTATTCCGATAGAAATTATCTGTACTTTGTTCATATACTTTTCAAGTTCTTTATCCACATCTTCTTTATTCGGATAATATTTAAGTCCTATCGCTTTCGTCTTGTCATATGTCAGTTTATCATCATCCACAAGCTCCGCTTTTCCCATAACAATAACACTCGTTACATAAAATGCCCAGTCATCATCTTTTTTTACTCCGTTGTTATATACTGTAAAACATACTTTTTCACAGTTTCTTACAGCATCTATCTTGTGTCCCTCTTTAGCACCATGTATATATATCTTTTCGTCATTTTCGTCATAGTAAAAATTAACAGGAACAGCATAAGGATAGCCGTAATCACCTATCACCGCAAGAACGCCTCTTTTTTCGTTTTTTAGAATACTGATACATTCTTCCCTCGTTATCTCTTGTTTTTTTCGGCGCATTTTTCTGAATACGATTTTTTCCCTTTCTTGCTTTACAGACTCAAAGATCCTCTCCATCACATCGGTAAAAGGCGTTACAATAGTATTGTTGCTTTCTCTCGCAATTTTCAGACTCGTATGATATTCCCGGACAAATTCTTCCGGAATATACATAACACCATATCCCATACTTATCGAAAGAAGCGCAAGTACAGATAATGCAACGGCATCATTTCCCTTTTCAAAAGGAGCGATCTCAAGTATACGCTTAAATCCAAATGAAATAAATTCGATATCATTAAGTATCCGTCTTGAAGTCACAAGCTGCTCTGAAAAGTGTTTCATCAGCCTTTCGACATCTTCGGCAGACGGATAATCATACCCGTCCCGCCTTTTGATGTCATTCGTTCTGTAATCCTTTTCATCAAATAGAAGAAGATGTATCTCTCTTACAATATCTTCTGTTATCTTAAACTCATGTGCCTTTGCTATCTCCGAAATGTATTCATATACAAGAAGATACCTCGTTGACAAAATCTCTTCGTTTTCAAATCTTCTGAGCGACTCTTCAAATTTTTTGAATTCAGTCATATCATTCATATATATCACCCATATAGTACAGAATTATTTTTCTCTAAGCTGAGCGCTTAATTTTTCTTCAAGTTCCTTTATTATCTTATTCATAGGTGAATTTATCTCTTCGGCTGTAATATTTCTGTCAGATGCTCTGAATGTAAGTGTATAAGCCACCGACTTAAATCCATCTTCTATCTGTTTTCCTTTGTATACATCGAAAAGCTTTATATTTTCAAGCAGTTTTCCGCCCTTTTCCCTTAGTATCTTTTCAATATCCGCAACCGTTACTTCATCTTTTACAAGCATTGCAATATCTCTCTGTGATGCGGGGAATTTCGGAAGAGGTTTATATGTCTTGTCAAATACAGCGTTTTCACGTAACGGCTCAACCTCTATCTCCGCTACATATATTTCTGTATCAATATCATAATT
>JAFUUG010000465.1 GCA_017483905.1 Bacillota bacterium | reverse complement strand
CAAACGCCTTTAAAAACTTCATATCCTGCGGCATATTTTCCTTTGTCAAATATATTGCCTTGTCAATATTCGGCTTGTCATCGCCATGATAAAAGAACATAGCCTTTTCGATATTTGTCTTGTCTATCGGACAATTATTTTTTATCATTTCATTTATTATATTTATATTTTCCTTTGTAACGGGAAATTCCGCCGCCCTCAATATATCCTTTGCGGCGGCATCGTCATTTTTCGTAAGTTCTACTATTATTTTTCCGTTAAGACTCTCCTTTACCGAAAATTCGGTATCCTGCCCTATCTTTACATTCATCATACCGCTGCTTTTTGCATCAAGTACGCTTCCGTCCTCAAATTTCAGCTTAACGGTATCGGCTTTCATATCCACTATTTCCGCCTTAAAACTGTCACCTGCTTTAAGAGAGGAAACAAGACTTTTCAAATCGCTATTTTTCGCCATACCGCCTTTCATTAAAACCGCCCCAAGCATATCATTGGTAACTTTCATCTTATCTCCCCTCCTCAATTATCGCTTATACAAAATTCTTTATAAAACTTCTCCTATGTATCGGACAAGGACCATATGTCCTTATCGCCTCTATATGTTCTTTTGACCCATACCCGACATTGTTTGCAAATTTATATTCAGGATATATCTTATCCATCTCTATCATCAGATCGTCCCTTGCCACCTTTGCAATGATACTTGCCGCCGCTATCGACATACTTTGTTCATCACCTTTTATTATAGACATCTGTTCAATATCAATATCCGGTATCCTGACCGCGTCTATAAGCAGCTTTTCGGGTCTGACCAAAAGAGAATCGACAGCCTTTTTCATCGCCCTGAGCGTTGCCTGCAAAATATTTATCTCGTCTATCACAGCGCAGTTTTCCATGCTTATACTGTATGAAACAGCTATTTGCTTTATCTGCTCTGCCAATATCCGCCTTTTTTTATCGGATAATTTCTTTGAATCGTTCACGCCCTCTATCATACAGTTTTTCGGAAGTATCACCGCCGCCGTAACGACAGGACCGGCAAGAGGACCTCTTCCAACCTCATCTATCCCGGCGAGCAGAGTTTTCCCCTCCTCATAGCATTTTCTCTCAAAGAAAAGCATTTTTTCAAGTCGTTCCCTTTCTGCTCTTTTCTTTTCCATATCCCTGAGAGTTTTTTCTATTATTTTCTTTACGCCGCTTCTTTCGTCGCTTTTGTATTTTTCTATTATCTCATTCAGTCCAAAGTCACCGACAGCCGCAAATTCCTCTTTTATTTCGCTTATAGTTTTCATTTCTTCATTAATTCTTCCGCTCTTTTGACTACATTATCGACCGTAAATCCGAATTCTTCAAACAACCTCGCAAACGGAGCCGATTTTCCGTATCCGTTCATACAAACGATATCTCCGTCGATACCGATATATTTATGCCATCCGAAATCAACAGCCGCCTCTACCGCAAGTCTTTTTCTTATGTTCACAGGCAGTACGCTTTCCCTGTATTCATCACTCTGTTCATCAAATTTTTCAAAGCAAGGCATACTTACAACTCTTGCATCTATGCCCTTTTTCTGCAATTTATCCCACGCATTGTATACAAGTTCGACTTCCGAACCCGATGCCATAAGTATCATATCCGGAATATCTTTCTTTGAATCTTTTATTATATATCCGCCCTTTAATGCACCTTTTCCCGTTTCCTTTATAAGTTTTGTTTTCTGTCTTGTAAGCACTATACCCGTAGGGCTGTCCTTGCTTGTAACGGCTGTATACCATGCTGCTGCGGTCTCCTTTGTATCGCAAGGTCTGAATACCGTATAATTCGGCATACTTCTCAGTGCCGCAAGCTGTTCCACAGGCTGATGCGTAGGACCGTCCTCTCCGACACCTATACTGTCATGCGTAAATATGCTTATTACAGGCAGTTTCATTATAGCCGCAAGTCTTAATGCAGGCTTCATATAGTCGGAGAATACAAAGAATCCCGCATTATACGCTTTAAGTCCTCCATGCAGTGCAATACCGTTGCACATTGCCGCCATAGCATGCTCCCTTACACCGAAATGCACATTTGAACCGCTCTTGTTATCCTTTGAGTAATATTCTCTCTCTTTCATTATCGAAAGATTAGATGGTGAGAGATCTGCCGAACCGCCGAATAAATTAGGCATTATCTTTGCTATCTTGTTAAGCATTATTTCGGAAGACTGTCTTGTTGCCTTATCCTCTTCAAAATTCCAGAATCCGTCATCATTTATAAGTTCTTCCGCATAGTCCTTGCTGTACCAGTCTTCAAATTCTTTTGCAAGCTCAGGATATTTTTCGCTGTAATCCTTGTAAAGTTCATTCCATTTTTCCTCTTCTTTTGCAAGTTCTTCTCTTATCTTGTCAAAGTTTTCCTTTACTTCTTCAGGCAAATAAAAATCCTCATCATACTCCCAGCCAAGATTTTTCTTTGTAAGTGCAAGTTCTTCTTCCCCTAAAGGTGCTCCGTGAGAAGATGCCAGACCCGCTTTGTTCGGAGAACCGTATCCTATCGTAGTCTTTACCTCTATGAGCGTAGGCACATTTACATCTTTCTTTGCCTCACTTATCGCCTTGTCTATCGCCTCTGTATCGTTTCCGTCTTTTACAGTTATCACCTGCCAGCCGTAAGCCTTATATCTGTCTGCAACCGATTCCGTAAATGCAATATCGGTATTTCCCTCTATGGAAATATTATTCGAGTCATATATAAGTATCAGCTTGCCAAGTCCCATAGTAGCCGCAATAGATGCAGCCTCGCTGCTTATACCCTCCATCATGCAGCCGTCGCCGCATAATACATAAGTATAATGATCGACTATATCAAATCCCCCTCTGTTAAACACCTCTGCAAGATGTGCTTCCGCAAGAGCCATGCCCACACCGTTTGCAACACCCTGTCCGAGAGGACCTGTTGTCACTTCAACACCTTTTGTCTGTCCGTATTCGGGATGACCGGGTGTGTGTGAACCAAACTGTCTGAAATTCTTTATATCTTCTTTCGTAAGACCGTAATCAAATAAATAGAGCATAGAATAAAGCAGCATAGAACCATGTCCTGCCGATAATATAAATCTGTCTCTGTTCTTCCACTGTGGATCCGAAGGATTGTGCTTAAGATGCCTTGTCCAGAGTGTATACACTGTAGGTGCCGCACCCATTACTATTCCGGGGTGTCCCGATTTAGCCTTTTGTATTGCTTCCGCACCCAATATCCTTATCGTATTTATCGCTTTCGTATCTGCTTTGTTCATTTTATCCTCCTCAGCCCTGTTCTAAAAAGAGCCATTTTTATCGAAAATTACATAGATTCCGCAAACCTATTTTTTTATTATAACATTTTTTTATTTTCAAGACAATACTTTTACGCCACAAATTATCATTTTTTAAATTTTTTATTGACATATAGGGATTATGAACACCGGTTTCCAAGTTTTTATGGAAAAGTCCTAAATTCGATAATATTTTAGTCAAAATATCAAAACACATATTACCTTTAT
>JAFUUG010000464.1 GCA_017483905.1 Bacillota bacterium | reverse complement strand
ATGATAATTTATAGTTATCGCTTGTTAATACTAAAAATTAACTCAATTTATTAGAAACATCATAAACGCCCAATAATAGACAAATACGCAAAAAAGTAATATAATGTACTCATCAAAATTATGGGAGGTTTCCTTATGATAGATTTAACAATACAAATCCCGGCATTTTTAGACTACTGCCGCAGCAGAAAAGCCCTAAACGAGAAAACGCTCAGGGCGTACTCCGTGGATCTGAAGCAATTCTCCCAATTTACGAACCGAACATTCGGCAAAAAAGAAATCTGCACTTACATATCACATCTTCACAGCACATTCAAGCCGAAAACCGTGCGCAGAAAAATCGCTACGCTAAAGGCGTTCACGCACTACCTCATGATCGAAGAGATCATCGAGATAAACCCGTTCAACAAGATCGAAACATCGTTCCGTGAACCGCTGCTTCTTCCGAAAACAATACCGCTCAGCACAATAAAAGCTATCCTCGCTGCTGCATATAGCAGCTTGTCCGGGGTTTCGACCGAGTATCGGCACAAAACCATTATACGTGACATAGCCGTTTTGGAGCTGCTGTTTGCCACCGGTGCGAGAGTTTCCGAGATATGCTCACTGAAACCCGTTGACATAAACGAGTCCGATCATACCGTCAAGTTCTACGGAAAAGGGTCAAAAGAGCGTATTATACAGATTGAGAACAAAAGCGTCCGAAAAGCTCTCAAAGAATACTGCAAGCTCTTCGCTGGAGACATCAGATCGTCCGGTTTCTTCTTCGTGAACCGCCTGCATAACCGGATGTCGGAGCAGTCCGTCCGCTCTATGATAAACAAATACGCAGAATCAGCCAAAAGCGATATTCATATTACCCCGCACATGTTCCGTCATTCCTTTGCCACTTTACTTCTCGAAGAGGACGTGGATATACGGTACATACAAAAACTTCTCGGCCACAGTTCGATAACTACCACGCAAATCTACACACATGTAGCCATGTCAAAGCAGAAAGAGATACTTTCAACGAAACACCCAAGAAACAAGATCAAGCTTTAGTCCTATTCTATGATATATATACATATTTGTCAATTCAAAATTCCTATTTGGTATTGTTATTATTTCTAAAGTATAATTATTTTAACGCTTACATCCATTTTAATTTACTTTCAATCAGCTCAACAACTTTTTTATTATAATACACATCTTTAGTGCTGGTACCCATTTTGAATGCTTTTGATATCAATAATGATGATATCAGTATGAATAATACCATTAATGATAAAGATAAAAGCAAAGGCAAATCTATTTCAAATAAACTGATTGCCAAAGATATAATACTTTCAAAAATATAGGTTATAAGAAATCCTATCATATAAGAATTTATAAGCGGAACTTTATGTTTATATGTAAAATGTAGTTTTAACAGGATATTCTCGTCAATTGATACAGCGCTTAAATAATCTTCCAGATTATGAATGGCAGTTTTTAAACATTTTGCATCGTATTTATTTTTGATGCCTGAAAAAGCTTCTTTATAAATATTGCTGATCTCTTTATTTATCGATTTGTATGTTTTCATTATGTTTACCTCCCGAATTTTAAATTATTACAATTTTATATATTACCCCAAATATCAAAGGAATCCAAATTGAGTGGAATAACCTCAACCGTAATTTTATCTTCAACTATATTTCCATCCCTGCTAATAGCATTAGCAACAATTTCATGCGTTCCTGTTTCATCAAAAACAACCTTTTCTTCCCATGTCATAGCGTCTTTTCTGTGCATCATCAGTTTATCGATTTTACCCGATGCCAGGTTTGCGGTTATACTTACTGAATCTGCGTCAAAATTCAGTGTAACAGTCATATTGGTTTCCTTATATATTGTAATTTTGCTATACTCAGAATATAGAAAGATCGTATAAGGCTTCATATCTGTTGTTTCGGTGCTCGGTGAAGTATTCTCTACTGATATCGTTGTTATATCAGTACTTGAAAAGGTAGAACTGTCAGATGTAACAGGCTCTTTATTTGTTCCTTTAGAAATACCGATTATTTGTTCGTTATAATATATAGCCACAAGGACTCCTATTACAGCTACAACTATTGCTATGACAGCCAATATGTTAGGAACTTTGGATTTAGCTGCATCAGATATTTTATTGGTGTTTTCTTTTATTGTAGATATGTCTTCACTTATCCGTCCATCAGAAGATTTACTTTTATTTGATATTTCTTTTTTTCTTCCCATAGCTACAACACCATATAAAACAATAATCCTAATAATTCACGAACCAAGCACTCGATTAATTGAGCTTTTTACTGAATCAACGGTCTCTATTTCTGACAAATACTTAACACCCATTCTGATAATATCTTTATTACTTTCATTCATAAGGTTTCTTAACAAATTCATGAAACCTCATATTATGTTTACGTCATCACGTTGCAAACAAGAGATAATTATATGATGTTTACTCCCGTTTCTCCCATTTTACCCATATTAGTTCCTTAAATAATCGGAAACCTGCTAAACAGTCGTTTTGTTTTTGGTAGTATTCGTCACAATTGAATTCAAATGCGTGTAAGAGTTCTCCTGTATCTTTATCATATACGCCTTCAAGAATCAAATCGACATCTGTTTTCAATATTTCAATAGTTTCTACAAGTGTAGTATAAGACGATTTGGTGGTTATATTAGTGCTTTTAATTGCATAATAATTAGATTTATCAACAAAAATTTGTGTTTTAGTATTCTCAATATTAAATTCGGTCATAAAAATATGATCAAGCAAAATCTGATAATTACTACCATCAACAATAATCATACAATATTGCCCATATAAATTATAAATAATGGGGAAATCATCAACATTGTCAAAATTATAATCAAATTCCGATCCAATAAACACTTCTGAT
>JAFUUG010000463.1 GCA_017483905.1 Bacillota bacterium | reverse complement strand
TCATTTGTAATATTGCTATCATTTTTTACACCGCCTTTGTTATAGATTACTATATTTTTAGGCGGTGTGATATTAAATTTTATTTACAATTTATTCATGCGTTTGTCGTGGAAATTTCCACACGGAATTTTTTTTAGAAAAATAAAATATTTGTTGAAGTTTTGTTATTTCTATGATAAAATATTTCTATATGACTTTTCGTATAGTCAATTTGCAATGATTCAGGAGGGTTTTAAATGAACATAAACAAAGAAGAATTTAAGAAAAAACTGGTCGATAACGTAAAGACGCTTTCCAGAAAGCCTATAGAAAAAGCTTCAAATGAACAGATCTATGAGGCACTTGTTTTTACTATAAGAAATTACATAACAGATAAGTGGTCGGCTACTCATGAGCAGTATAATGACAAGGACTGCAAAATAGTCTACTATCTTTCGATGGAATTTCTTATGGGTAGATTTTTTGGAAACGCTCTTTTGAATATGACTATATTTGATGAAGTGAAAGAAGTGGTAGAGGAACTCGGCATAGATTACAATGCACTTGAAGATGCGGAGAGAGATCCGGGACTCGGTAACGGTGGTCTTGGAAGACTTGCGGCTTGTTTCCTAGATTCTCTTTCAACTCTTGAGCTTCCTGCTTACGGCTGCGGTATCAGGTATCATTACGGTATTTTTGAACAGAAGATCGAAAACGGATACCAGGTGGAATATCCTGACAACTGGCTTGAAAATGGTGATATGTGGGGTATCAAGCGTCAGGAATATGCCGTTGAGGTAAAATTCGGCGGAAACGTAAGAGCTATAAAGAATGATAAGGGCGGAGTAAGTTTCGTTCAGGAAAATTATCAGTCTGTAATGGCTATCCCTTATGATTACCCTGTACTCGGATATGACAACAATACTGTAAATACTCTTCGTCTTTGGGACGCAGAGGCTAAGAATAAATTTGACTTAAAGAGTTTTAATGAGGGTAATTACAACAAGGCTGTGGAAGAAGAAAATATTGCAAAGACTCTTACTGAAGTGCTTTATCCGGCAGATGACCATTTTGCGGGAAAACAGCTCCGATTAAGACAGCAGTATTTCTTTGTTTCGGCTACTCTTCAGAGAGTTATAGCAAGATTCAAAGAAAAACACACAGATTTCAAACAGCTTCCAAAGAAGGTGGCTTTCCAGCTCAACGATACGCACCCATCTATTGCGGTTGCTGAACTTATGCGTATACTCGTGGATGAAAACGGACTTCCATGGGATGAGGCTTGGAAGATAACTCAGAAATGCTGTGCGTATACTAATCATACGATCATGAGTGAGGCTCTTGAAAAATGGCCTATTGAACTTTTCTCAAGACTTCTTCCTCGTATATATCAGATAGTTGAGGAAATAAACAGAAGATTTTGCGAACTTCTTATCAAGCGTTTCGGTAACGATCCTACAAAGATAAGAAATATGGCTATCGTAGCAGACGGACAGATAAGGATGGCATATCTTGCTATCGTGGGAAGTCACTCTGTAAACGGTGTTGCCGCTCTTCATACGGAGATACTTAAAAATCAGGAATTAAGCGATTTCTATGACATATATCCTGAGAAATTCAATAACAAGACAAACGGCATCACGCAGAGAAGATGGCTTGGTCATGCAAATCCTGAGCTTGCTGCATTTATTACAGACAAGATCGGAGATAAATGGTATAAAGACCTCAGTGACCTTAAAAAACTTGAAAAATTTGCAGATGACAAAGATTTCCAGAAAAAATTTATGGAGATCAAGCGTGTAAAGAAAGTTCAGCTTGCTGAATATTTCAAAGCTACAAAGGGTATAGAGATAGATCCTGATTCTATATTCGATATACAGGTAAAAAGACTTCATGAATATAAAAGACAGCTGCTCAACATTCTCCATGTATTAAGTCTTTACAATAAGATAAAGGTAGATCCTACTCTCGACATAGCTCCGAGAACATTTATATTCGGTGCAAAATCAGCTGCTGCATACAGAAGAGCAAAGCTTATAATCAAGCTTATAAACAGTGTGGCTGACCTTGTTAATGAGGACGACACTATCGACGGCAAGCTCAAAGTCGTATTTGCCGAAAATTACAGAGTATCTCTTGCGGAGAAACTTATCCCTGCGGCAGATGTATCGGAGCAGATATCTACGGCAAGTAAGGAAGCATCGGGTACAGGCAATATGAAATTTATGCTTAACGGTGCTATCACACTCGGAACGCTTGACGGTGCTAATGTTGAGATAAGAGAAGAAGTCGGCGACGATAACTGTGTGATATTCGGTATGAAGGCAGACGAGGTAATTGCACTGAACAAGGAAAGAGGAAGCTATAATCCTTGGGATATATACAATATCGATCCTGATGTAAGAGGAGTACTTAATCAGCTTATAAACGGTGTTCTCGATGAAGATACGGGATTATTCAGAGAAATATATGATGCACTTCTTAACGGATTCAACGGTGCAAGAGCGGATGAATATTATATCCTCAAAGATTTTGCGGCTTATGCGCAGGCGCAGGCTAAGATTGACAAACTTTACAAAGACCGGAACAAATGGGCAAAAATGGCTATAATGAATGTAGCTAACAGCGGTAAGTTCTCAAGCGACAGAACTATCAAGGAATATGCCGATGAGATCTGGGGATTGAAGAAACTTTCAATCAAACTCTGACAATCAAACTCTGATATAAATGTTAAGCCCCCTTTCCTTATAGGTTAGGGGGTTTTGTTTGGGTTTATCGGAATGGGTCACATAAATATGAAATAGTCAAACAAAAGCATTGATTTTATTAAGGTATAGGTTTATAATATAATTATAGGAAAATAAATGGTGTTTCTGTTTTTTGAGCGTTGATAAGAGAGATTATACAGTGATTATATCAAATTGCTTATGCTTACATTAATGGGGGCGAAAATTAATGAAAAGAAAAAATGTAATAATTATAGCTGTTTTGATTGCAGTAATTCCGGTGGTCATATGTATTGCGAAATTTACGGCGGTAAATAGAAATACAAGCGATGAGATGACAGATAAACAATTGACTGCCGCAGATGATAAACAAATTACTTACGAAAATTACATCGGAAAAAAAGTCGGAATACTTAAAGGTTCAAGTTTTGAAGAGGATACATTAAAATATTTACACGACAGTGAGTACTGTTATTATGATAGCTTAAGCGATCTTTTACTTGCACTTTCGCAAAGTAAGATAGATTGTTTTATACATGATGAGCCTGTATTGAAAACGGCGGTAAAAGGTTTTCCGAAGGTTGATTATATAAAAGATGTGATAGAAGAGGAAAATTACAGCTTTGTATTTCAGAAAGATGCGGAAAAAGGGGAGATCCTACAGCAGCAATTTAACGAAATGCTTGCGGATATTAAAGAGAGCGGAAAACTTGAAAGTATAAAAGAAAAATGGTTTGATGAAGATGAATCGTTAAAGACAATTGACATATCGGGCTTAACGGGTGAAAACGGTGCTTTGAAGGTTTTTGTGGTTCCGACAAATATTCCTTTTGCCTATATCAGTGATGATAACGAATTAAGAGGATATGCGGTCGAACTTACATATATGTTTTGCAGAAGATACGGTTATACTCCTGATTTTGAGTATACAGTGACGGCAGATGGTCTTGAGGGGATAGCTGAAGGAAAATACGATGTAGGTGCAAGCTGCGTGACTATAACAGAAGAAAGAAAGAAATTTGTAAGATTTTCCGAACCGATATATAATGGTGGTACTGTGCTTTGTGTCAGAACAGACGATATAAAAAAACGACAGAGGGCAGCAAATTAAAAATGTATCGGAGATACGGAAGAAAAGTATGAGCAATAATAAAAAGGGGATGAACCGCAGTTTTGCAGACATCCCCTGCTTTTTATGTGCGGCTTTCTATTTCGCCTGTATAGCCTAATCTTTTGATAAGTGTAAGTGTATCATCTATGCCTTGTCCGTTTTCGGTCAAATATCCTGCGGCAAATATCGAATCGACAATTTTGAAAAGCGTTTCTTCGTTATTTTTGAAATATACTTCTCTTCCTGCGGCGCAGCGGATATCGGAATGTGGAAGCATAAGTCTTGCAAGGGCAAGGACTTTAGTACAGTAGGCAAATGTTAAAGAGGAGGTATCTCTGTTTTCAAGTTTAGTTCCTTTGATAGGAAGAAGAAAATTGATAGGGACTGATTCGGGGGATATCTCACGGATATCAATAAGCATATCGGCTACATCTTCTTCGCTTTCGCCCATACCAATTATACCTCCGCAGCAGATCTCAAAGCCTATGCGTTTTAACATTCGGATATTATTTATACGACTGTCGTATGTATGAGTTGTACAGATATTCGGATAAAATGAGCGACTGCTGTTAAGATTGTGATTTATCCTGTCAAGTCCGGCTTCTTTGAGCATCAATGCCTGCTTTTCGGTGAGGAATCCTATAGAACAGCATATCTGCGTTCCGCTTTTCTTCATATCGGAAATACTGCGGGCAAGGTCTGCTATCTCATCATCGGTAAAGCTGATGCCGCTAAGACCGATACAATGACGGCTGAGTGGTTTATCATGAACGAGTTTATCATCCGAAAATAATCGTTCATCGGATATTTTGAGGTACTTTTTTATGTCGGCTGTCGATCTGCATGACTGGGCGCAATAGGCACAGTCCTGCGAACAGTTTCCGCTTCTTACATTTGTCAATAACTGTATGCTTACTTTATTTCCTTTATACTTGCGGCGAAGAAAAAAGGCGGCTTCAATAAGCTCATCAAGGTGTTCTTCGGGAAGTTTAAGTATAGATATGGCTTCATCTCTTGTTAATGTATGTTCTTCGTTTTTTATTATTGAAAGATCAATTGTTTTCACGAGCGTTTCCTCCATTATGTGTAAGATCTTTTATAATTTCCCCGGCAATGAGAAGTCCCGCAACAGAAGGTACGAATGCTGTGCTGCCCGGTATCGCTCTGCGTCCGGTATGTTCATTCTGTGTTTCTGTGGCTTCTTCCGGCGGTTTTATCGGAGTTTCGTCCGAATAGACTACTTTTAATTTTTTGATGCCTCTTTTTTTC
>JAFUUG010000462.1 GCA_017483905.1 Bacillota bacterium | reverse complement strand
TCCATTTTTTGATTAATTTGTTTGCTGTATCCCATTTCATCCAAAAGCTGTGCCACTTTTACATAGCTTATAGAAATTGAATGTTGCTCAAAAAGTATATTACTGATTTTTCTCAGGCTTAAAGTTGAAGCTACCCAATGTAATTCTTTGCATGGATCTCCATATGTATTTCCGTCAATGATTTGTTCAATAATGTCAGTAATACCCGGAAATTTTTCTGTTATGGATTTTCTGCCGCCTCCTTCTTTTCGAATTCGGTCACTTAAAATAAGCTCTTTGTTATCCGAATCAATTTTACCAGCATTAAGCGTGGGATATGTAGTAACTGTCAGAGAAACTATATGTGCTTTTCCGCCATAGCCGTAAACTTCTGCTGCTTTGCTTAAAAGAATTCGCTTGCTTTTTTCGTCTGATATGCTGTTTATTAATATAACAAGTTCATCAAAACATTCAA
This sequence comes from Bacillota bacterium, assembly GCA_017483905.1. GTDB lineage: Bacteria > Bacillota > Clostridia > Lachnospirales > CAG-274 > RGIG4831. Next base: position 5,581 of record JAFUUG010000462.1, on the reverse strand, counting down.
CATCTATAAGATTCATGGTACATTCTCCTCATCCTGTATTATTATGAGAATAGTATACCATATTTCATCAAATTTTAAAAGTTATTATTTAACAGTTCCTAAAAATCGAAATTGTCCTTGACAAGGGGTACATTTTAAAGGGGTACATTTTAAAATGAAAAAAATACAAATGCTCGCCCTAAAATCAAAAACATGATAGAGAATATAGATGATTATGACACAATATTTGTGGGATATCCGATATGGCATGGGGATATGCCTATGATTGTTTACAATTTTCTTGAAAGCTATGATTTTTCCAGTAAAACAATTATTCCATTCTGTACTCATGAGGGCAGCTCTTTGGCGGGAACAGTTCAGAAGATCAAGAATAAACTACCTGATTCGACTGTACTTAATGGGCTTACGGTAAGGGGCAATACAGCTCAAAATTCCCCCGATGATGTGGAAAGTGCAGTAGATAATTGGCTTAATGAAATTGGTTTACCGTTCAAGGATGATAAATCAAAGATCGGAGAATTTGATTTAGAAAACGGCAAAGTGCTTCTGAACAGCGGATATGAAATGCCGATACTTGGTATCGGAACATATACTCTCTCCGACACTCAAGCCGAAAATTCAGTATATTGGGCACTGAAAGACGGCTACAGACTTATTGATACAGCACGGATATACGGAAATGAAACAGGTGTAGGCAGAGGAATAAAAAAAGCGATAGATGAGGGTATTGTAAAACGTGAAGATATATTCGTAACGACGAAAATGTGGACTTCCGATTATAATAACGGAGAAAATGCGATACAAGCATCTCTTGACAGATTGGGACTTGATTACATCGACCTTATGATATTGCATCATTCTCAGCCAAGTAATGACGTAATAGCTTATAAAGCCATGGAAAAAGCTGTTAAAGAAGGAAAATTACATTCCATAGGACTTTCAAATTATTACGAACCGGCGGATTTTGACAGGCTTGTAAATGCTGCGACGTTAGTACCCGCTTTGCTGCAAAATGAAACGCATCCATATCACCAAAGTACGGAAATGAAAGAGCATATTTCAAAATACGGTACTGTTATGGAATCGTGGTATCCGCTTGGAGGAAGAGGACACACTCAAATGCTTTTTAATGACGAAACGATAAAAAACATTGCCACAGAACATGGAAAGACTTCGGCACAAGTGATCTTGAGATGGCATTTGCAGGCGGGTAATATTGCGATACCCGGTTCAAGCAATGAAGCTCATATAAAGGAAAACAGTGAAATTTTCGACTTCGAATTAAGCGAAACGGAAATGCAAAAAATATCCTCCTTGGATAAAGATGAAAGATTTTCAACATACTGATCAAGAAAGGTGGGGGAGTGACTTATGGATACGTTAATATCGGTCATTTTTCTGATGATAGCTTCTTGTATGTCTATGACGGGATGTACGGCGGTTTCGGGTGAAAATGAAGTAATTCAAAATTCATACAGTGAAATGACTTCAAGTGTATATAGCGGAGAGGCAGATACTCTCGATAGAAAAGCACCAAAGCTTTTATATCAGGGACAAGCGAGCATAAGAGTGATAACTCCCGAAAATAAGGTGATATACATTGATCCTTATGCCGGCAATGGTTATGATATGCCTGCCGATCTTATACTTGTGATACACAGTCATTTCGATCATACTGCTGTTGACAAGATAGAAAACAGAAATGATGACTGTACAATAATAACACAGAATGAAGCCATTAAGAATGGTGAGCATCAAATCTTTAATCTTGATTTTGTGACAGTTGAGGCTGTTGAAGCAGGATATAATAAATGGCATGATGTTAGTGAGTGTGTAGGTTATGTATTAACATTTTCAAACGGAAAATCCATATATGTGACCGGTGATACATCAACTACTGAGCAGATGCCGAAACTTGCGGAAAAGAATATAGATTATGCGTTTTATTGCTGTGACGGTGTATATAATATGGGGCTTGAAGAGGCTGTTGAATGTGCAAAAGCCGTAAATGCCAAATATAATATACCATACCATGTAACAACTACAAATACAGGCAATTTCTTTGACAGACAGACTGCAGAAAAATTTAATGCCGAAAACAAATTGATAATCGAACCCGGAGAAGAGATATTAGTTGAATAACATAAGAGAACTTCTAAAAAACCACATAATATTTTTGCTTCTAAGAAATTTAATGGATTTTTAGAGGCTCCTATAAAGTTATAGTAAATGACATTGAAAAACTTTGTCAGATATTTACGATTTGTGTTATTTGATCGATGCTAAAGTTTTCGAAGAATAGCTACAAGAAAAATTATATACATTACATATATTGCTCTTTAAAAGTGGGTGACGGAATGGATGAAACTTCAAAAAGATATTATCATTTCACCGATAAAGAATTATGCAGATTGATTTTACCTATATTTGCTGAAAAGTTTTTTTCTGTTCTTGTGGGCATTATCGATACATTAATGATAAGTTATGCGGATGAAAATGTTGTTTCGGGAATATCTGTTTCAAATCAACTAAGTAATGTTTTTATATTTGTATTTTCATCAATATCTCTTGGTGGAAGTATAATAACAAATCAATATTTAGGCAAAAGAAAAAATAAACTCGGAAATAAAGCTGCAAATCAGCTTATCTTAATAAATATGATGATTTCTGTCTTTATGATGATATTTTTAATGCCTTTCAAGGACATTATTCTGACGATATTATTTGGAAAAATTGAATACGATGTAATGAAAACTGAATCTGTATATTTTATGTTTTTGATTTTCTCTTTTCCTTCGTTGGCACTATCGGAAAGTTGTTCCGTATTGCACCGCAGTATTAATAAGAGTAATGTAACTTTGTTAGCTGCTGTTATTATGAATATCGTGAATATCATCGGAAATTATGTCGCTATATTCATATTTGATTTTGGAGTTGTGGGAATTGCGATATCCTTATTTATTTCACGGCTTTTGTCAGCAATGATCATGTTTACATACCTTGCTAAAATAGATAATTCATTGCACATAAGTTTTAATAAGTTACTTGATTGGGATAGGCATATCATGGTAAAAATTTTAAAGTTATCTGTTCCAAATGGACTGGAAATTTGTTTTTTTCAAGTTTCCAAAACTGTTCTCGCCAGTATAATTGCTTTATTTGGAACATACCAAATTGCTGCATACGCAGTGGCACAAAAACGGACGAAGATATGAAAAAAATAAATGCACTAAACAAAGGAGAAAGGTCATATACCGTTTCGGAAGCGGAAGCTGAAGAAAGGTTTACTTCGATAACTTGGGACTTTGATTCACAAGAATAATGTGAAAATCAATGCAGGTAATATGATGTTTTACGGAGATAATTGCATTGTACTTTTTTGTAAAGGGTTTGATACACCTCATAGTTATACCTCATAGGGTGTATCGATAATGCAGAAGAACTTGCCGAAATTTTCGGTTCAGACGATATAACGGCAGTATTTACGAACTGAAAAATCTACAGCAATATTCAAAATTATCAATAGGGAACCTCTAAAAATTGACGTTCGGTGTTTTAGAGGTTTCCTATAATTTTTCATCATTACCGTAGTCGGTAATATCTTTTTTCTGCGCCGACGGTCGTAGGTTCAGAATGTCCCGAATATATGATAGTATTATTGGGCAAAGCAAAGACTTTTTCCATAATACTTTGTATTAGTATTTTTTTGTTTCCGCCGGGAAAAGTATAATTACCGATACTGCCCTTGAAGATAGTATCCCCAACAAAAGCAATGTTATCTTTTTCATTATAAAGCAAGACTGAATCGGGAGTATGTCCGGGAGCAAAAATAACCTGTAACGAGCAGTTTGTGCTGCTGTTTAGAGAAATAATATCTCCATCGGTAAATTTTACGGTATCTTTGATAACTAAATCACCGACACATTGTCTTGAAAGATTCATTATTGGATCTAAGAGAAACAAATCAGCTTTTTCGTGTGCCAATATTGGGCAGTTAAGTTTTGCACGAAGTTCATTTGCTGCTCCAAAGTGGTCAAAATGACAGTGTGTAAGTATGATCTTATCGATTACAAAGCTGTTTTCTGATATGATTTTTATTAAGATATCTGCTTGTGCACCGGGATCGATAATAAATCCGTGCCTTGTATTGTCATCTATATAGAAATAGCAGTTTTCCTCAAAATAGCCTTTTACCGGCACAGTCAATATCATAATCTCACCTCTTCAGAAAGAGCAACCATTGGGACCGCAATGAGCACCTTCAATAGATTTTTCTGCTGTTTCCTCTGATTGTATCTTTATAAGTGCAGATTTTATTGCATTTTTTGATTGTGCGCCGGATATCTCATACTTGTCATTTATGATAAAATAAGGTACAGCGTGTATTCCGTAGCTTGCTGCTTCTTGTTCATCAAGGAGTACTTCTTTTTTATATTTATCACTTTCAAGCATATTCTCTATTTCTGTTTTGCTAAGACCATTATCAACACCTATCCTTATGAGAACATTTTTATCCGCAAGTTCAAGATTATCGGTAAAATATGCAGCGTAAAGTCTTTCTGATATTTTGTTAGCTATTTCGGAGGATATACTTTGTGCTAATTTCGTTAAACGATGAGCATCCATTGTATTCGTAAAAAGTGTTGAGGAATATTTGAAGTCTATTCCTTCGGCAATGCCAAGCTGGGAAATGTAGTCTATTTGTGCGGCAGCATTTTCGAGTGATAATCTGTATTTTTTTGCAAAGCGAGTTACGGTATCGGTAGCAGCATGACGACCTGCGGACGGATCAAGTTGAAAGGCTTTCATCTCAAGCTCGTAGGGCATATCAAGTTCTGACAATACTTTTTTAATTCTTTCTTCTCCGATGTAACAGTATGGGCATGCATAATCTGACCAATAAATAATTTTCATAATGATCTTCCTTTCAAAAAATATTAGAACCTGTTCTATATTGACATTATAACAGCTTTGTGTTATTATGTCAATAGTTAATCGAACAAATTCTATTATTGATTAGAGGTGGAGCAACAATGCAGTGAGTTGAAATGGCTAAGATTTTTTAGAAATCTCCTCAACTTAATGGCATTGTTTGAGTATGAGAAAAAGCGGTAGACCATATAAAAGTGATGTGATTTACGATAACAAACAGAAGATAATTGATACAACGATAGAACTTATAAAGTTACACGATGCAAATTATTTAACGGTACGAAATGTCTGTCAGGCGGCAGAAGTTACAACAGGAACATTTTATCATTACTTCAAGAATAAGGATGACTTGTTGATGTATTTTATAAAAGATATTTCTTTTGAAAGTTGTGAACTTAAAACACCTGTTACCGAAATTGCGTGTAGAATATGTGAGTTGTATATGAAGCTTATCGAACGCTATATGGAACTTGGTAAAGAATTTATGCGAAATTTCTACACAACTGATAATAAGGCATTATCTGCTTATATGGGTGTAAGTAAAGGTAAATTTGCAGCAGGTACGATAATGGAATGCTGTGAAAATGAATTGATAACAGCACAGGAAAGAGAGATCGTAAGTAAAAAAGCTGATGCCCATATTTTGTCT
>JAFUUG010000461.1 GCA_017483905.1 Bacillota bacterium | reverse complement strand
ATAATAGTTCTCGATAAAGGTAAAATCGTTGAGAGGGGAACGCATGATGAGCTTATGGGCAAAAACGGAAAATATGCCGAGCTTATATCAAGCGATTGAGCATAGTTATGAGTTATTTTGACGAACAAGTAAAAGATAGAAAAAAATATGATGATGATGTTTTTGAAGAGTCGTTTCTGAAACTGGCGGGGGCGATAATGGGAAAAGATCCGATGTTCTCGGATAAAAATTTGGCAAAGGACTCAAAAAACGCAATAGAGAGCATATTACATTTCTATGGGATAAAAAATTCGGATATTCCCGAAAATATCAAAGACGTGAATGAGCAGCTTGAATATCTGCTGCGTCCTTACGGTATGATGATGAGAAATGTGAAACTCTCAAAGGGATGGAGAAAAGACGCATATGGCGCTATGCTGGCAAGACGAACCGACAACGGAAAGTATATCGCTCTTATTCCGGGGAAAATAAAAGGGTATACTTTCTATGATGAAAAAATCGGCAAGAGAGTTGCTGTGACGGGAAAGAACGAGGATATTGTAAGCAGTGAGGCGATAGCTTTTTATGTGCCGTTTCCATCTGAGGAAATAAACGTTTCAAAACTGATAGCTTTTATCGCAAAAACGATAAGCAGGTATGATATTATAATGATTGGTGTGACTGCCCTTGTAGGTGTGCTTATAGGTATGATAATACCATATCTCAATAAAATATTGTTTTCTTATGTGGAAGAATCGGAATCGTTCGGCGTTCTTTCTGCAATGGCGATGTTTATGATATGCACTTCGATATCAAGAATAATTATCATGACGATAAAAGGGCTGTTTGTAACGAGTACGAAAATCAAAATAGAAATGTCCGTAGAAGCGGCTGCTATAATGAGGATACTTTCAATGCCGACGAGTTTTTTCAGAAAATACAGCTCCGGTGAACTTTTTTCAAGATTCAACGGGATAAAGAATTTATGCGATATTCTTGTAACTTCTGTTTTTTCGGTCGGTATAACGGGAATATTTTCTCTGCTGTACATAGGAGAGATATTCAGCTTTACTCCATCTCTTGCGGTGACGGCGATATGCGTTATTGCGGTGACGGTCATGGTGTCGCTTATTTCTTCGCTATGGCAGATGAAAATAAGCGAGGAGCGAATGAAAATAGCGGCAAAGGAAGATGGCATCGGTTTTGCACTGATATCCGGTATACAGAAGATAAAGCTTGCCGGGGCAGAAAAAAGGTCGTTTGCAAAATGGGCGGGTATATATTCAAAGGAAGTGAAGCTTTTGTACGATCAGCCGTTATTTTTGAAGCTGCACGGAGTTATTATTACGGCGATCGGATTTACAGGTATGATATTTATATATTATGAGGCGGCAAGAAGCAATGTATCCGTTTCTGATTATTATGCCTTTAATGCGGCTTATGCGGCATTGCATGGGGCATTTACTTCTCTTGCATCTGTATTTATATCATTTGCGCAGGTAAAGCCCGTACTTGAATTATGCGAGCCTATTCTGAATACCTTGCCCGAAATATCTGAGGATAAACAAGTGATAGAGCGTTTATCGGGTGATATAGAGTTAAGCAATGTGACATTTTCCTATGGGGAGGATATGCCGAATGTAATAGAAAATCTTTCTCTTAAAATAAGCAGAGGTGAGTATGTGGCGATAGTGGGAGCAACGGGCTGCGGAAAATCTACTTTGCTGCGTATACTTCTGGGATTTGAAAAACCTCAGAAAGGGGCTGTCTATTACGGAGAAAAGGATATTAATAAAATAGATCTTAAATCTCTGAGAAAAAAGATAGGCGTTGTAATGCAAGACGGAAAATTATTTCAAGGGGATATTTTTTCAAATATTACGGTATCGGCACCGTCGGCAACTGTGGAAGAAGCATGGAATGCGGTGGAAACAGCCGGAATAGCGGAAGATATAAGAAATATGCCTATGGGTATGTATACTGTCATATCGGAGGGTTCGGGCGGAATATCCGGAGGACAGAAACAGAGGCTAATGATAGCAAGGGCGATAATATCAAAACCTAAAATATTACTGCTTGATGAGGCTACAAGCGCACTTGACAACATAAGTCAGAAAATGGTGGCAGACGCTCTTGAAAAGCTGAAATGCACAAGGGTTGTGATAGCACACAGACTATCGACGATAAAGAAATGCGACAGAATAGTTGTGATCGACGGCGGAAAAGTGGCGGAAGAGGGAACGTATGAAGAACTTATGGAAAAAAACGAAATATTTGCGGAGCTTGTAAGCAGACAGAAACTTTAAAAAATGTTTGATCTGTTATTTGATACAGGATATTAAAAATTTTGCTTTTAAAAAATCATTAAGCGGTTGACAACGCCTGAATATGGTGATATAATAATCAAGTGAGTGATTTGATTTTGCGGGTATGGCGGAATGGCAGACGCATCAGACTCAAAATCTGACGATGGCGACATCGTGTGGGTTCAAGTCCCACTACCCGCATATATTTCCATATAGCGTGACTGACGGATAAGTGGACAGACCACGAGGATAAAAGTTTATTATACCGACCGTTTGGACAGTTATGACTGTGCAGGCTGTCGTTTTTTT
>JAFUUG010000460.1 GCA_017483905.1 Bacillota bacterium | reverse complement strand
TGCTTATTATCTTTCCGTCAATGATTTTTCATTATACAGTAATATGTCTTTGACTGACCTTTATTTTGGAGCAGTACCCGAGATCATAGCAGCACAGGCTGTGATATATCTGTGTGTAAATTTTTTGCCTGATAAAATAAAGCAGTATATTGGCGAATGTTTCATATACTGCTTAAATACTGATGATTTTTTTGCCTCAAGAAAAAAGAATTCTCCGCTTGCAATGAAAATCACAATGCTTATAATGGCAGAAGCATTTATGCTTGGTGTATTTGCGGTAATATTTTCAAATTTGCAGTTAAAGGCATTAAGTCCCAATGCAGCTTTTGATACATATAAGCTTTTTATTTATAATGTTCAAATGTTTTTGCTTATAGTTTGCGTTGCTCTTCCTATATCCATCGCAATAAATGAATTTATTGTGAAGATCTTCGTCAAACCAATAAGCAGGATATCAACGGTGCTTAAAGATTATTTTGATGAAGATTCCGAAAAACGCAGCAAAAGTTATAAAAGGCTTGAGGCTGCCGCAGTAAATTCAAATGATGAAGTAGAGCAGCTGTACGATTCGGTAAAACATTTGATATTTGATATGTGTGGTTATATAGACACACTTCAGAGGGAAAAGGCACTTGAAGAAGAGGTAAACAAGCAGACGAAACGAAATGAACTGCTTACAAGAGAATTTATGACTGCACTTGCGGGAACGGTCGATGCAAAAGATCATTATACAAAAGGACACTCTGAGAGAGTGGCTAAATATTCTCGTGAAATTGCAAAAAGGTCCGGAAAGTCCGATTATGAGCAGGATGATATCTATATAATGGGACTCCTTCACGACATTGGGAAAATCGGTGTTTCCGAAGCAATAATAAATAAAACGTCACGTCTTACCGATGAAGAATATGCTCAAATAAAAAAACATCCCGAGATCGGATATGAGATATTGAAAAATGTTACTGCAATGCCGGGACTTGCAACGGGTGCGAGATGGCATCACGAAAGATATGACGGAAAAGGGTATCCTGATGGGCTTTCGGGCGTGAATATTCCGGAGGAAGCTCGTATTATTGCTGTTGCCGATGCCTATGATGCTATGACATCAAATCGTGCATATTCGACAGTACGTCCACAGGCTGAAGTGCGTGCGGAAATATTAAAATGCAAAGGAACACAATTTGATCCGATGTTTGCGGATATAATGCTGCAAATGATTGATGATGACAAAGAATATGTAATGAACGAAAATTATGGATTGAAAAAAGATGTTACTTTTAGAATAGCAGATTAACACAGGATATCACTTAACGTTGTTTACATAGTAAAGAAAAGCTCCCGCCTGTCGGATTTAATGCCGATGGACGGGAGCTTTTTGTCTGAACAGTACGACTAATTTCCCATCTGTTTTTCCGCCCACTGATAGACTGACTCCAATGCCGGGATAAAAGTCCTGCCTCGTTCCGCAAGGGAGTACTCCACGGTAGGCGGAATGGTATTGTACTGTTTGCGTGTAATAAATTCGTCCTGTTCCAGTTCTCTTAAACACTTTGTCAGCATGGTAGCAGTTATTCCAACTACCTTTCTTTCAAGCTCCCTGTAGCGAAGAGTTTGATTTTTTGCATCAGCTATGTACCATAATATCGGAAGCTTCCACTTCAGCCCAATAAGTTTCATAGCATAGAGGATAGGACAGTCTGTTTCATAAATGTTTTCTTCTTTTGGTAAGGGCTTCTTAGTCATTGCAATTCTCCATTACTATATTTTATGTAGTGACAAAGAAAATTCTGCATTCTTGTTTTTTCTTCGCTACTACATTATAATATATTCAGAACGATTTGTAAAGGGGGCTTTTTATGGACAAGGGACGTTTAGAGGCGTTCAGCGATGGAGTAATCGCTATCATCATTACTATAACCGCACTGCTGATTGAGCCTCCAAAGGGTTCGACCTTTAATGACTTGAAAGAAATTCTTCCATTGATTCTTGTTTATACTGTGAGCTTCATTATGATAGGGACAAACTGGGCAAACCACCATCATTTGTTGAAGATTACAGAGCATATAAACGGAAAGGTCATATGGCAAACCATTTTTACCTGTTTACACTTTCATTTTATCCTGTTGCGACTGCATGGGTAGGAAAAACAAACTTTGCATCGGCGCCGACGATCACTTATGTGGCAGTAAACCTTCTTGAGTCTATGGCTTTTATTCTGGTAGAAAGGATCATTCTTTACGAGCATAGAAATTCATCGACCCACAAACTTCTGAGCAAAGGCCGCAAGGAACTTGCAACAATCTTACTTGAATTGGCTGCCCTCGTATTTGCCTTTTCGGGCAGGCTTCGGTTTGTTTCATATATCTTGTTGCTTGCGATGACGCTGCTTTGGATTGTACCTGATTTAAGGATGAAGCGGATTTTTGAAGAGACGAACGGAGGCGAGTCTTAAATGGAAGAAAAACAAGTCTATTCTGTTCGCCTGACATTACTCAGCACACTTGATGGTGAGAGTACGAGGAGTGAATATATAGGCGAATATAAGCAGTCAGACGGGAAGCATACGATCGTATACACCGATTATTCGGGTAACACCATCACGAAGGTGGGCATAGAAGCAACCGAAAATGCTATGCTCATTCATCGTGTCGGCGGGTATGAAGGTGATATGCTCTTCACAACGGAATCGGACACAAAACTGAACTACGACAGCTTTTATTTAAACCATGAGTTCAGGCTTCACACGACCGGGTATGAGCTGGATGTGCAGTCGGAAAGGTTGACGATCTATGTCAGATACGTTCTCGCCGATGATTTGAAAGAGCCAGGTATCACCTGTTCGCAAAAAATAATCATTACGAAAAAGGAGGAAGCAAAAAATGAAGAGAGTATTTGAACCATTAAAGCTCAGAAATATGAGTATGAAAAACCGACTTGTACGCTCCGCTACATGGGAAGGTATTGCAAAACAAGACGGGAGCATTACCGACGAGTCATATGAGATTTACGAGGAGCTTGCAAAGGGCGGTGTTGGGACCATTATCACCGGCTTCACCAGCGTGGCGCTCCACGACTATTATTTCGGCGGCATGATGCGATTGTGCGACGATGGGTTGATCCCACAGTATAAAAAGCTGACCGACATCATCCATACCTGTGGTACGCCGGTTATCGCACAGCTTGCACTGGGGGCTTATTACCGTGAGCAGAACGGACGGTATATGCAGGTTGAACCGGACGAAATGACAAGGGATGAAATAAAGCTTGTGATCAATCAATTTATTGATGCCGCTGTCCGAGCGGAAAAGGCGGGCTTTGACGGCGTGCAGATACATGCGGCGCATTGCTTCTTTTTGAGCAGGTTTATCAGCCGTGCCGTCAACCACCGCAGCGACGAATACGGTGGTTCGCCGAAAAAATGTACCAGCATACTTTTGGAGATTCTTGAAGGTATACGCAAGACCGTACCGCACCTTCATATTACGATTAAGATCAACAGCAGCGATTTTACCATCGGCGGCAATGACGGTAACGACTGCGTTGAGGTTTGTAAGTTGCTGGACAATGCGGGAATTGATTCCATTGAGGTAAGCGGAAACGGCACTTCCGTTGGCGGAATCAAAGTTCACGTCAATGAGGGGTATTTTGTCCCCGTTGCCGCCGAGGTCGCAGATTCCGTCAGCTGCCCTGTAATCGTGGTGGGCGGCTTCAGAAGCATTGACACAATGGAGGATGTTTTGAACAAGACCGGTATTGAACTGCTCTCTCTCTCAAGACCGCTGCTGCGGGAGCCTGATCTGCCGCAAAAATGGGAACATGATGCCACGTATATTTCAAAATGCGTTTCCTGCAACGCTTGCTACTCATCTCAAGCACACAAGTGCATCTTCAGAGGGAGGGATATAAAATGATGTTTCGCCTTGATGTGCCAACCACAAGGGGTACTGTTCTAAACGGCGTGCTTTTTCGTCCTAAAGAAAAGAAAACAGCGGATACCGTTATGATCGCCATTACAGGCATACACGGTAATTTCTATTCAAATCCGTTTTACTATAATATCGGCGACACACTGAATGGCGGTGGCATTGACTTTATCTATGCGCAGACAAACAATGCCTTTGAAGAAATCAAAACAATCAACGTAAAAACGGGAAAACAGGAGATTATCGGCTCATGGAACGAGCGTTTTTCCTATACGGATGAGGACATCGAGGCATATCTGGATTTTGCCGAAAAGGAAGGCTATAAGCACGTTATCCTTGCGGGTCACTCCCTCGGAGCCAATAAGGTCGTCTACTATCTGTCCCGCTGCCATGATGCCCGTGTTGAACATTTCTTTTTGTTGTCCCCGGCGAATCTTGACTATATGATGTCAGGCGTTGCGGAAAGCGAAAAGCAGATCATAAAGGAGCAGGTGGAGTGCGGTGACGGGGATAAAATGCTGCCTTTTCCCTTTATGGGCTGGGTTGAGTGCATTGCAAACACCGCTTACGACTGGCAGTTTTCCGGATTGCTCAACAATGTTCATACAGCAAAGAACGGGGATTTTTCTCAGGCTGAAAAAATCACCCACACCGGCGCACTGCTGGTCGGAACCTATGACAATTTCACGGATGGTGATCCATCGGAGTTCTTGCGAAACCTCAACGACCATATGCCAACGGCGGCACAGAACAAGCTGATTTTCATTGATAAAACAGGCCACACTTATCAGATGAAGCATCAGGAGGTAGCGGATAGAATCCTGACTCAGTTATTGGAATGGAGGACTGCGTAATGCCTTTTATAATTGCAAAAGTTAATGTGCCTGTATCGAAGGAACAGGAGACAAAAATCAAGTCCATTGTAGGAAAAGCAATAGAGAATGTACCCGGAAAAAATGAAAATTATCTGCTGTTCGGCATAGAGGACAATTACCGCTTCTACCTTCGTGGAAACGGTGAACAAAAAGCAGCTTACATTCAGGCGGACATTTTCGGCAATGAAGATCATATCGGTTTTGACCGTTTCGGAGAGGGAATTACTGTGGCATTCAGCAATGTACTCGGTATCCCGCCGGAGAACATATACATCAAGTTTGATGACATAAAGGCGTGGTCGGTATGCGGACAGTTTATCGACCGCAGAATGTACGGGTGACACAATGGAGAACATTATTCTGATGACCTTTACCGATCCCATGATGGGGCTCTCCTATGAACAGGAGCCTGTCTATGAAAAGCTGGCGGAGAATTTCGGCGATCGGCTTGTTTTCAAATATGTGATGAGCGGCCTTGTTCGAGATGTCAGCGACTTTATGCTGCCGGAGGAATTGGCTCTGCCGGCTGAAGAAGGGATTCGTGCATATAACCGTCGACTCGCAGGGATTTACAAAAGCGAGGAATCCATCGGTGGACTGCCGATCAATATGGACGGTTTTCATCTCTTTGATGCCAAACACCGATCATCCTATCCGCTTTGTATTGCATATAAAGCAGCACAGCTTTGCGATTCGGAAAAAGCCAATGATTTTTTAATGTGCCTGCGCAGAGCAACGATTGTTGATGCACGGCAGACAACAAGGACTGATGAGCTTATTAGAGTTGCTGTCTCGGCAGGATTTGACAGGGAACGATTTCTGCAGCTTTTTCAAGATGGAAGTGCAGAGGCTGCGTTTGATAAAGACCTTCAGTTGACACAATCTTTAGGAATCCACAGTTTGCCGACTTGCATTATTCAATGCGGTGAAAAAGCTGTACTTGTTAGCGGAATGACGGAATATGCCGGTTTTCTTTTGATATTTAAGAGAATTGTCGACGCTTCAAACGGTTAATCCTTTTCGGAGGATTAGCCGTCTGAGAATGTTCGTGCTGCTGAAGCCACCGGTGTGGATATTATAGTAGCAACCGACTTCGAGAAAGGCGGAACCTTGCCGTCACAGATGCTTGGAAATTTTTCCGTTATTCTCTTATCGTTGATGCAGTCGACCATGTACCGTTCACAATAAAAAAGGAGAGTTAAGCAATCAGAGGCAGTACTTCTATTTGATTTGCATTTCCCCTTAGTCCTGACAATTTATTTCATAGTAATACCTTGTCTGCATTGCCATAATAGATATTTCATAGGCTTGCACTTTCACCTTGCTTGTAAAATCCGCTTCAGATATTGTAAATTCGTATCAGTCCATAACAATTACATCTCCCTCTGCCATCGTGACATTTGTGATTATTCAGACTGTCATTTCGGTGGCAGCTTTTTACTTTGATAACCTCTTTAATATTTCTGCACTTGTAATTTTCCAATTCTCCATTATGATGTGGTCATTGGATAAATCAAACTTGCTGTACCTCAATAATGTGTGGTTGTAGTGCAGTATGAATTCCTCGGTACTTGCGTTTTCCAGCCATTTTATTTTCTCATCTAATGTCATAATTTTCCTTCCGTGGTTTAGGTTATTTCAAAGCAACACTTCTGCTTATTCCTGTTTGCTGTTCAGAAGTTTATCCATTGATATATGTTATGTAAGTTTATGGAAAAAGGACTTGACAGCCATGCAGGATAGAGATACAATCTTAACAG
>JAFUUG010000459.1 GCA_017483905.1 Bacillota bacterium | reverse complement strand
TCTCGATAGATGCAACTGCCCATGTTCTGTGTGCTATATCATCAAATACAGCATTTGAAGCGGAATTTGCTTCTTCCTGTTCGTTTTCTTCTTTTACTGCCGACGTTGTTGGATTTTCTTTGTACGCATTTGTATAAGTTCTCACATCAACTCTTCCGTTTGCCGTTATCTTGCTGCCGAGCTTCGTTGCTCCTGTATTTGCTACAGTACATACCACCTGTATTATTTTTCCTTTGCTTCCTTTTGCAAGAACAGTTGCCATACCTGCATTATGACCTGTAAGCACAGCGTTTTCACCTACTGTAACGACAGGCTCTCTGTCTGATGTTATCTCATATTTGCTCACATCTTCATCAAGGCAGCCTCTTATATCAAGACTTGTTTTTACCTTTATATCCGCCTCTACTATTTCATATTTGTTGTTTATCATTAAATTGAAAGTTATTACTTTGCTGCCATAAGTTGCCGTTACCGTTGTCTTTCCTTCTTTAAGACCCGATAATTTACCGTTCTTGAATTCAACTACGTCCTCATCGCTTATCTTCCATTTATAGTCATTGTAGTTTCTTGTAAGGAAATCTTCAAGATAGATACCATCTCCGACAGGCATATATAAGCTCCATACGTTTTTTTCTGATATCGTTGCCGTATTTGCGCTCACTCCGCTTGTATCCTTTACAGTTATTTTAAATACATAGTTATAGTCGTATCTTCCGTTATGATATTTTGCATTTATCTTTGTTGTACCCTGCTTTTTACCTGTAACAACACCTTTGTTTGAAACAGTTGCTATCGACTTGTTATCGCATGACCAGTCATATTCAAAAGGCTCTGCAACTTTTGATATAAACTGTCCGAGATCTTTCGTTGCATCAACATATATCGTAAATTCTTTTTCAGCCGTTACATCCTCATTATCGACATTCACCGTAAATATATACTGGAAATAATATTCTCCGCTATAGTAATATGCCGATACAGTCGTTTTACCAGAGCTGACACCTTTTATAACACCATCACTCGATACCTCGACTATCTTCTTGTTGCCTGTATTCCATTCATAATCTTCTATAGATATAAGATTCGACACATACTTTGACAGATCGACCGTTTCATTCAAATCAAGATATAAAGTTTCCTCTTTGTTTATTTCAAATAATCCGCTATCCGAAGAACTACTTGAATAGTAATATTTCTTTGTAGTCGTTTCAGTCGCTGTCGCAGGCTCTGCCGTTGTTGCTTCCGTAGGCGCATCAGCCAGTTTTTTAAGTTCAGATGAAGCAGTGGTTGCTTCACTTGATGCTTCTTTGTTTCCTTCGGTAACGATCTCTGTTGTTTCTTCTTTTACAGCCTCAGTCGTTGCCTCTGTAGTTTCTTCTTTTACAGCCTCGGTCGTTGCCTCTGTAGTTTCTTCTTTTACAGCCTCGGTCGCTGCCTGTGTTGTTTCTTCTTTTGCGGCTTCGGTCGTTGTTTCCGTTACAGCTTCGGTCGTAACTTTTGTCGTTGCTTCCGTTACGGCTTCGGTCGTAGTCTGCACAGCTTTTTCGGTAATTACTTCAACTTTCTTTTTTTCCTCCGTAGTTGCTTCTGTAGTCACCTCTGTTGCCTTTTCAATTTTTACCTGTGCCATAGTTGTAATGATCGTTGTACTTTCATTCTTCTCATTATTTACGGTATTACTTTTAGATACGATATTTGTATTTGTATTGTTTTTGTTTGTATCCTCCGCATAAATGTTGGCACAGTTACCGAGAGCCATTGATGTTGCTAAAATAGTTGCAGTTAATTTTCTCATCATGATCCATGCAACCCCTTTCAATTTTTACTCGACATACACTTTTTTACTGTATATCTGTTTACTTAATAAATTTATCGGTAATTTTATCGTAAAACTTTATT
>JAFUUG010000458.1 GCA_017483905.1 Bacillota bacterium | reverse complement strand
ATTTACAATTTTAAAACACAAAATGTATATTGAATTTGTATGCTATTTATATAACTGTGGTAAAAATTCAATTCCAATTGAAGAACTGTTAAATAATATAGGGTAAATTTGTGCATTTTTCGGTATTTGCTCATTTATAGTTTTATTCTTAATAAAAGAAATGTGGCGATAAATACAAGGAGGTAATTTGTATGAGTGAAAATAAACAGGAAACTGTAAATAAAATGCGTGAACTTTCAATAGAAGGTTGTGAAATTATCGGTGAGGGTGCTGTAGGAAAGGTATATCGTCTTGATGATGAAACGATAATAAAGGTTTTTGCACCCGGTATACCGTTTGAAGTTGTACAGGAAGAAAAGAATATTGCCAGAAATGCACTTGTTTCCGGCGTGCCGACGGCAATATCATTTGATGTGGTAAAGGTAGGGAAAAGCTACGGTGCGGTTTATGAAATGCTTAAAGCAAAAACGCTTTCGGCATTCATAAAAGAACATCCTGAACGTGCGGCTGAAATGGGGAGAAGAATGGGACATCTGTTAAAAGAACTGCACAAAACTGCTGTTGATACAAATAAATTTGTCAATGTATGTAATTTATTTAAAGAGCGTGTTTTGCGTATGGAAAAGTACCTCTCCAAAGAAGAGACCGATAAGCTTATAACAGTGTATGAATGTCTTGGTACTTGCAAAACTATAGTGCATGGTGATTTTCATCCTAAGAATATAATGTATACGGAAGAAAATGATGAATTACTCTTTATTGATCTCGCGGATATGGGATATGGACATCCGCTTATCGATCTTGGAGGTACTTGTCTTGTAATGGACATTTTCGGAAGATTTACACCTGAACGTGTGCCGCACTATATCGGAATTGATTATAAGACATCAATTACTGTATGGGAAAATTTAATCTATGAGTATTTTAATGGGGATAATATTGAAGAAGCAAAAATTCTTGCGGATATTTACGGAAAAGCAAAATTTACACTCTTTCCTGTAATTATTCCCGGTATGTCCGAGAAAGATGCGATGGGTTTTCTTATGGGGTCGAGGTCAGGAGGATTTTTAAATAAGGATTATGATATTACACCTGCATTAAAGTGTAAACTTGAGTTTTGACAAGTTGATATAAATCTTATAAACAGTAATTTAAGAGTTATGAAAGGTTTGATGAAATTTGCAGTAATAACGTGGACAGATGATAAAAGCTTTGATTATCTCTAAATTTTTCTTGCATTATTTGTCTATTTATGGTATAGTTTTAAAAGAGTATATTTTAATTTTTAAAGGAGATATATTTATTATGCGAAAAACTAAGATTATTGCCACAATAGGCCCTGCAAGTCAAGATTATGATAACCTCAGAGCGTTGATGAAAGCCGGTATGAATGCTGCAAGAATCAATTTTTCTCATGGAAGTCATGAGGAACATGGTCCGAAAATAGACAGAATAAAAGAAGTAAGGGAAGAACTTGATCTTCCGATAGCTCTTATACTTGATACAAAAGGTCCCGAAGTGAGAATAGGTGACTTTGCTGAAGTTCCCGTTATGCTAAAAAAAGGGGACGACTTTACGCTTACTGCCGATGATATTATAGGAGATAAGACAAAAGTTTCGGTTACATACAAGGGTCTTGCCAATGATTTGAAAGTCGGTGCTACAGTACTTATAGATGACGGGCTTGTAGAACTTAAAGTCAAAGAGATCAAAGGTTCAGATGTTATATGTGAGGTTATGAATTCCGGAGAACTTTCTTCAAAGAAAGGTGTAAATATACCGGATCTTCATCTTAATCTTCCTGCACTTACAGAAAAGGATATTGATGATATATTATTTGGTATCAAAAAAGGTTTTGATTATATAGCTGCTTCGTTTATACGCTCTAAATCAGATGTTCTTGAGATAAGAAAACTTCTTGATGAAAACGGCGGTGAAAAGATAAATATTATATCAAAGATAGAAAACAGAGCCGGAGTAAACAATATTGATGAGATACTTGAAGTATCTGACGGTATAATGGTCGCAAGAGGCGATCTTGGTGTTGAGATACCGCTTGAAGAGGTTCCTGTTATACAAAAAATGCTTATAAAGAAATGTAAAAATATAGGAAAGCCTGTTATAACAGCTACACAAATGCTTGAATCTATGATAAATAATCCACGACCTACAAGAGCAGAAGCAAGTGACGTTGCAAATGCAGTTTATGATGGAACAGATGCAATAATGCTTTCGGGAGAAACTGCAAAGGGACATTTTCCTGTAGAAGCGGTTTCCACTATGGTAAAGATAACCGAAAAGATAGAAGCATCTATAAACTATCATAAAAGATTTCTTGAAGCGGAAGAAATCGATTCAAAGGATACTATTACAGGTGCTATAAGCCATGCAACCTGTTCTGCGGCTCATGACCTTAATGCAGCTTGTATAGTCGCAGTAACAAGTTCGGGATATACAGCTAAGAAGATAGCAAAGAATAAACCAACTTGTCCGCTTCTTGCACTTTCTCCTGACAAGCAGGTAGTCAGACAGCTTAATATATTATGGGGCTGCTATCCATTCAGTAATGAAATGGTAATGACTAATGCTTCGGATCTCTTTGTTGCAGCT
>JAFUUG010000457.1 GCA_017483905.1 Bacillota bacterium | reverse complement strand
GCTTCGTTCATAACATCATCAATCATACTTTTCAGCCGTTTCTTATTGGAAGTTCTGATGAATTTGTTATCGTATATTCTTTTTGGTGCGTTCTTGACAACGATACCGTCAATTCTCTTTCGGATAGATTTTTCGGTATATGCTTTTCCGAGTGTATCGGTACGCATAAATCTTTCGTCATCAATGCCCTTAAAAGATAAATACTTTTGCATTTTTATCTTATATCCGTTAAGCTGCATACGGCTTAAAAAATCTTCAAAACTTGATGAGTTTTTAATTTCTTGGTCTATATCTCTCATCAGTTTGTGACGGTGAGAGCTGAATTTTTCTGTGATAACAAATAAACCGTTTTCTCTGCATAAATCGTCACTTATATTTCGCATTTCCCGTAGTGATTTTCTGTCGCTTACAAGTTTCTTGTGATTTTCAAAATTATAGGCATTACAAAGTATATGCGTGTGTATGTTTTCTGTATCGGTATGAACAGCGATTATATATTGATGATTAGGATACATTCGTAACATCAATTCTTTTCCTATCTGCATAGCTTTTTCGGGAGTGATTTTATCATCATCAGCAAAGGCTTGTATTATGTGATGTGCCAAAATATTCCCCTTATTTTTTGATTCGTTTGCCATAGCCTTAAATTCGGTTGCGGCAAGTGTGGTAGTACACATATAGGTAGAGATTAAAATGTTGTTTTCGGTCTTTTCGGGTGCTTGAATATAGTCAATAGCAGTTTGCAAATGTGTGTTCTCTTTAATCGGGATTATCTTTGTATAAGCCATTCAGTTTTCCCTCTTTTGCCGCAACGGTCAATTTGTAATATCTGCTGACTGCATTTTGCAATTTTTCTACCCGTTCTTTAAGTTGTAAAATATCCTTTTCATACACGCTGTTTGTTATGTCGGCTACTCTTGCGATCTGATTGATATTTATACCAACGGAGTTAATCTCGGCAGCAAGAGCAAGCAGCGGTTTTGTATCAACTATAAAGCAAGTCGGATTATCGATCACACTCAATATAAAATCAGCATATCCTCTTGCTTTGTGCTGTGATTTTCGCAGTTTTATAAAGTCTAATTCTTCTTTTGAATATCGGAGTGTGAGCCGTTCCGTTCTTAACTGTTTTTCTTTTTTCTTTTCCATAAAATCAACCTCTCTTTTATAAAATTTTTTTCGCAGAAAAAACAACAGGGGTTTGGGGAAGTATTCACCAAATAGGTCTTAGGGTATGTACCCTAACAAGCTGTAAAATGACCTCGCCATGCCACTTTGAAAATCGTGTTTTTCGATTTTCAAAAATGGTATGGTGGGCGTCGTTTTACAATGCTTGCGAAAAGGTTTTTGAAAAAAATAAATAAGCGAAATTTTCAAATTCGCATATTCAAAAATTGGTTACTTAAATTTTTTATTTATGATTTCATTGATAAGGCTGTCCACATAAACATTGTATACTTTTTTGAACACAATATAATTCTTCGGCTTTATACTGTAACCGCTTGCGTCTGCTGCCCTTGAAATTTTGTTATCATATCTTACAAGCAAACTCAAAAATGTTTCTTTGTCAATGATACTTTCATCAAATGCCTTTGCCCTGTCATAGATTTTCAAAACCTTATCATAATCTTTCTCGTGTATGAAGTAAACACGATTACTCATAAACGGCGGATGAACAATGCTTGATTCTGATATAAAATCTTTTGTCGAGC
>JAFUUG010000456.1 GCA_017483905.1 Bacillota bacterium | reverse complement strand
TAATGCCGTATGGCGTGACACCAAACCTGTAAAGGGTCTGTGCTATTATTATCTTAAATACAACGAAGATTCGCCGAACAAAGCATATATAAATTCAAACCTTGTCCGTGTTCACCCTATCCAGCTTTTGTTTGAATACGTTTATCTCTATAATAAGCAGCAGGAACTCGGCAAAGACAATATTGCGATCTGGGAGAGCGAATTTATAGAAGAATTTGAAAAGAACTACAAGAAAAACGAGCCATACAAGTCGTACATCGAAAATTACATCAAGCCTTACAGAAGTGCGGCACAGATCTATTCAAAAGTATCTCAGTGGAATAAAGAGGGACTTATTGACGAAATAATAATCGGTGTCGATGATTTTCAGCTTCCCGATTCCATGATATATCTTTGTGCAAATGAGCCGGGCGACTGGATAGGCTATGACGAAAACAACACCCCTATAAAGTACAGCTATGCAAGGACATACCTTTTAAGCGGAGAAGGCAGCATTTATAAAAAACTCGTCTCGCAGGTCGGCAGATCCGAAGCACTCGATTCATACAATGCACGAGGAAAAGATGTAAATTTTATTTTCGGAACAGATGAGATCCCTCAGCTCATCTATGCCCGTGATGTTTCAAAGCGAACGGGTCTTTCCGCAAATTTCACTCTGCATACAGGCAGTGCAAACGGTATCTCAAAATGGGATCTCCTTGCAAATGAAAAGATCCTGCGAAATGCTATAACTTTCGTTTCATATTCAAAACGAAAAACAAAAGGCGAATTTGATCTCTTCATTTATGAATACGCCGACAAAAACAATTTTTATGAAAAAACCTACGAAATAATGAACAGGAAGTACAAGTCGGGCAGTGACATAGGTCTTATTGAACTTTTTGACGGCACTGACAATCTCCTTTACAATAAGCTTGCAAACACAAAGAGCAATACCGATTTAGACCTTACCGACCTCAGTATGTATTGTGCATGGAACACCTCGGCAAATGCGATAGGGCTTGGCGTAGCTCATGCTCAGGTCTTTTCTCTGGCAAAACAGACTACAGCCGACGAGAAAAATTTCATAGCCGCTCAGACCGATATTCTCATAACTCATCTCCTTGAAGACGGCAAATACACGCACAGCGGAAAGAAAGCCCTCAGCAACAGAGGTTATATCCCTACCGCCGATAATTCGCACAATAACGAAGAACTTTATAATATCCTCGCTCCGCAGCCTGTCCTCGATAAGTTTTCGGGAAAAATATATTCTCTTAACGGCAGAAATTATAAAATAGATAATTGTACACTTACCGATTATGACTTCCCATGGACAAGACTTTTCGACTGTTATCTTAACATAACCTGTGATGTCAGCGAGACCTGATATATTCCCAAAAAAACAAAAAAGAGCAAGTGCCTGTATCGCTTGCTCTTTTTTTGTTTTGATATGCTTACCTTAGCAAAATCCAATGCCATATCAAATATTTATTTACATATCTCTAATTAAATGATAAAATAATTACAGGTTATCCGTGATAACGATAATGTCAAGGGTGGTAGGCGAGACTTCGAAAGGAGTAATGCCTTATGACAAGTTACGATGTGCTTTATACACATTTAAGTATATTTATATACATATAAGCTGTCTTTTGTACAGTTTAAGCAAGTAATTTTTCATAAAAAATCAACCGCCCACAGGTGATTTGTAAGCGGTTGAATTTTTTATAACGTTTATTCTTCCGCCTACTGCCTCACAGATAGCTCAGCCATACGGCGGGGAGTAAGTGTTAGCGGCACTTGCTCCTTTTACAATGTAATTATACATCTACCTCAGCAAAAAATCAATACCCTATCATATATTTCTTTACATATTTTTATTTAAATGATAAAATAATTACAGGTTATCCGTGATGACGATAATGTCAAGGGTGGTAGGCGAGACTTCGAAAGGAGTAATGCCTTATGACAAGTTACGATGTGCTTTATATTTTATACAAATTTAAGTATATTTATATACATATAAGCTGTCTTTTTTGCAGTTTAAGCAAGTAATTTTTCATAAAAAATCAACCGCCCACAGGTGATATGTACGCGGTTGAATTTTTTATATTTTTCATTCTTCCGCCTACTGCCTCACAGATAGCTCAGCCAAGCGGCGGGGAGTAAGTGTTAGCGGCACTTGCTCCTTTTATAATGTAATTATACATCTACCTCAGCAAAAAATCAATACCAAATTTTAAAATATTTTCGGAAATATTATAACATCATTCTGTCTTTATCGCCTTTAACGCACTTAATTTCATTGCTCTTCTTGCAGGGAAGTATCCCGATATAAGCCCTATAAAACTTGAAAACGCAAGCGCCGAAAGACAAAGCCACAAAGGCATTACCGAAACAGCGACAGCCGGTGCTTCATCAGCCATATACATACCCATACCGCCCATTCCGCCGATACTTGACAGCGGAGTATTGAAATTATTCAATATCGCCGATACCAGCAGACTCACGGCTATCCCGCATACGCCGCCGAAAAATCCTATAAGTGTAGCTTCAAGCAAAAATAGCTTCTTTATATCCGAGATCCTTGCCCCGATAACTTTCATTACGCCTATTTCTTTCGTTCTTTCGTATATCGCCATTATCATGGTATTTGTAATGCCTATTGCCGCAATAAACAGACTTACCGCTCCTATTGCCCCCAGCAGCATCTGAAGTGAATTTGACATCTCCTGCATAGGCTTTATATAGTCCATCTCGCTGTAGACCTCAAAGCCCATTTCCTTTATTTTTTCGCATACACCTTCCACATCATCTATGCTGTTGCATTTGACATAGGCATTCTGATATCCCCTCTTCTTTGTGTTTGCACCGCCCTGGGAGTTATTGTTGTTCTGCTTTTCAAATTTCTTTTTTTCACTGTCGAGTTTTTCGGCAATTTCAAGAGGAGTGAAAACCGAGTAGTCAACCCTGTAATCCTTTTCTTCAAGCAGTCCGATACAATTTATTTTTGTCGGCTTTACGCTTTTTTTCTTTTCGCCGTCCGTCTTTTTTTCCCCGTAAGACGAATCGACGCTCACTGAAACATTGTCCTCCATCGGGTCGACATATATTTTTTGTTCTCCGCCACCGAAGTAATACATTCTTTTTCCCGGCTTTGCAAAATAAGACGGAGTATTTGCACCAAACACAAAGCTGTAAGTTCCCGCATCACTGCTTTCAAGCAATCTGCCCTTTGCCGTCTTATATCCCAGTTCTTCCATGGCACTTTCGTCAATGCCGGCAACATCAAGATCCGCAACATACTTTCCGGAAACAAATCTTATAGATGTATTATATATCGGAGTTGCGGTCTTTACTCCCTCTAAAGCTTTCATTTTCTCTATGGCAGCCTTATCCATTATGGTATTCTTTGCGGAATTTGCGGCATTATCGCTGTTATATATGCTTATTATCGTTATATCCGCCATATTTTTAAGCTGCTCGTCAAAGCTGTCACTCATGGCAAGACCCAGCGATACCATTATCGTTATCGCAGCCGTACCTACCATAACTCCCAGCACCGTAAGAAAAGTTCTCACCTTTCTTTTGAACAGATTTTTTATCGCCATAGAGAATATATCCGAGTTATTCATCCAAATCCTCTTTCTTCTTTTTCACAACAATCACGACTATAACTATCACTACCGCTATCACAGCAGCCACTCCGCCTATGATATAAGGCAGATAATTCGTTTCTTCTTCAATTTCCGCATCCTCACCCATTTCGTCATAATCAAGTATCTCAACAGGCGATACGTTTAAAGAAAAATCTTTTGTCATTTCCTTATGTTCTCCGTTGGTATCATCATAGCTCACTATGACCTTGCCGCTGTATTCTCCCTCTGTATCGGCGAAGAAACTTCCGTCATAATATTCGCTTCCGCCCGGTTCAAGCTCACCTATATAGTTCGTTGCCGCCGTCGTATTAAGTCCCTCATCTCCGGTTATCTTTATCATAACATTTGACAGCGTGACTTTACCCGTATTGTATAACTGGAACGATACAGGCACAGCTTCTCCCGCCGATGCAAATTCAGGAATATCATATTCACTCGTTTCAAGTTTTGCGCTCTGCTTTACATTTATGCCTATTATCTCTTTTGCTTCAAATTTCTCGTCGTTGCTGTCCTCGTATTCAAAATTTACATTCACCGCATAAGTCTTTGCCTTTGCATCGGGAACGGTATACATCGTGAAAACGTGCCTGTATCCTCCCTTAGGAGGAAGAGAATCTATGAAAAGTGTATTGCTTGAATTATCGGGCGAAAACACATTTCCCTTTTCTTCCGTCTTTTCCTCTACAGTAAAGAACATCTTTATATTTTTTACAGCCTTCGTACCGTGCGTATTAAGAAATGTCATATCAAGATCGAATTTCTTTCCCGCTTCAACTATTATCGGATTCGTTTCATACTTGCTCACGATTATTTTAGGTGTTGAAACTTTCTTTTCTTTTCCGTCCTCTTTCTCCTCTTTTTCCTTTTCTTCTTTCTTTCTCTCTTCTTCATCCTTCTTGCTGTTTACTATATTAACGCATACATACTGCACGAAACTGATCTTTTCGGTCACTCCGTCCTTATCTTTTTTTCCGCTCTCATATTCCACCGTTATGGGTATTGAATAATTAAGAGTTAATGCCTTTGATGTCGCCTTGAATTTAAAGTCAAAGGAATGCCCCTCGTTTACTTTCAATGTGCTTAACTGAAGTACAGATGAAGAAGTCGGAACGATCGCCCCCTCTTCGTCAGCCTTTGTACTGACCTTTATATTTTTTGCATCTTTTGTGCCCGTATTTCTTATCGTTATACCTGCCGTAAATTCCGTACCGACCTCAAATCTTCCGCTCGGTTCGTTCATACCCGTAACAACTATATCCCCTGTCTTCTCGTCATCATCATCTTCATTTTCCTTTTTCCCTGTTACGTTTATGTAATATTTACACTCGTAGGTATAATCTTTTTCGCTTAGCTTTGCATCTTTGTAAGACATTTTAAATGTTACGGGATAAGAACCCGTAGCTAAATTCTTATTTGTTGAAAATATAAAGCTCACATTTTCTCTCTGACCCTTTTGAAAAGTCTGTCTGTAGAAAGAGTTACTTCCTCCCGAAAGAGAGATATTTTCGGCAGACAAATCCGAGACTTCTATTTTAAGATTCTTTACATCTGATTTTCCGATATTTTCGACCGAACCGATCACCGTTATTTTTCCGCCTGCATTTACATTTGCTCTGTCCGAAGAGAAATTTCCGAAAGATATATTCGGAACTATATCATCGCTGTTTACCCTTATATATATGCTGTCGCTGCCATTGAAACTTGACTTGCTTTTTGCATTGTACGCATAATTAAGATCGAGTGCATAAGTTCCGCCTGCCGCATTTTCATCTACATCAACTTCCATCTTTACAACGAAGCTTGTGCCGTTTTGCAGAGTATATTTGATATTTGAATTTTCGACAAAATTGAATTTAAGCGGCACCTTGTCATCTTTCGGCTTTGCCTGCACAAGAATGTTGTAAGCATAAAAAGAACTTACGTTTCTTATCGTTATCTCTATCTCTCTCTTTTCTCCCGGCTTAAAGTCATACATACCGTCATTGGCCATTTTAAGCGACGGTGTCGGATCCGGTTCATATTCGTTTTTCTGATTTGAATAATCCGATGTAAAGCTGTCATCATCGGAAGCGGCATATACACCGACCGTTCCCGAAAAAACAGACATCATCAATATTATCACCATAAATATACCGCAGAATTTTTTTGACCTCACACTGAACATTTAATTTTCTCCCTCCGTATTTTCCTCAAACAGCTCCGACGAATCCGTCGCAGTATTTCGGTTTATTTCTTCTTTCTCTATTTTTCCGTCCCTTATGTGTATGACTGCATCGGCATATGGTGCTATCTCCGTATCATGTGTAACGATGATGAGTGTCTGCCCGTTGTCCCTTGCAGTCTTTGTTATAAGATCCATCATTTCGTAAGTTGTTTTCGTATCGAGATTACCCGTCGGCTCGTCTGCAAATATTATTTCGGGGTCATTCACAAATGCCCTTGCGATACTCACTCTCTGCTGCTGACCGCCGCTCATCTCGCTTGGCTTGTGTTTCAGCCTTCCTTCAAGTCCGACCGCTTTAAGCATCTTCATAGCAGCCTTATTTCTCGTTTTCTTCCTGACTCCCTGAAATATAAGCGGAAGTGTCACATTTTCTATCGCCGTAAGCGTCGGCATGAGATTATAGCTCTGAAATACGAATCCGATATATTTTTGTCTGAATATCGCAAGTTTGTCCTCGTTCATTTTCTCTATATGCCGACCCTTTATTATTATGCTGCCGCTTGTAGGTTTTTCAAGACCTGCCATCATGTTCAGAAGCGTTGATTTTCCCGAACCCGATGTACCCAGGAGACAGTATATCTTCCCTCTTTCAAAGCTGTAGGAAATGCCGTCAAGTGCAGATATTCTCTCTTTGCCCATTTTGTAAACTTTTTTTACATCTTTTACTTCTATCACATAATCCGTACTTTCCAAATTTTTCACCTATGCTCCTTTCCCTATTTTTATGCTGTTCCATTGTCCGTCGTTTTTTTCTACCGTAGTGTCTTTGCTCCATATCTCGTTTTGCTTTGAATATATTTCCTTTTTCTTTTCGTCTGTATATATTTTTTCTATCTCGCTTTTTAATTTTTCAATGTCAGCCTCTTCAACGCTTTCCGCCTTTATTATATAAAAACCCTCAGCACTTTCGAGGATACCGCTTATATCTCCCTCATTCATATTGTATGCAGCATCTTTTATCTCTTCGGGCAGTTCGCACTCATCTATGTCCTCCGCCTCTGTTTTTCCGTTCGGATCTTCCCCGGCAATACTGTCAAAATCACCGCTTGTCAGTATCCGTTCATATATCCCTTCGATCTCTTCTCTGCTTTCTTCGTTGTTTGTATCGCATTTTTTAAACAGATACTTTACCGATATATCCTTAAGTTCTTTTTTGTTTTCCTCACAGTAATTTTCAAAATATGAATCGAAATCCGCCCGGCTTATCTCAAATCCGCTTGTGATAAATTCAAAGACTTTTTCCTGCAAAGTGCTTTCTCTCACAGTTTTTTCGACATCTTCCCTGCTTATGCCGTTCTCCTTTGCATATTCGCCCATCTCTTCATAAAGCTTGCTGCTCTCATCTTTTATCTTTTTTTCATCTTCGTCATTTATATATATATTCAGCGTATCCGATCGTTTTACGGCATTTTTGACCATCATAAGCGAATTGACCGCATTCTGCTTTGCCACTTCCTGCGCATCGACTCCGTCGAATTTCATCTCCCATATATCTTCGCCGCCCGTTTCCTCAAAACTTTTCATCTGCTCATAAAGATATATCATATATTCACTTGTTTTTATATTTTCGCCGTCTATTTTCAGTATGCTTTCATCGCTCATATCGCCGCATCCGCATAACAGAAATATCACGGATAATATAACAGCTAACATTTTTTTCATATACTCACCCCTTTTCAAGAGATAATTCCGATAAGCATTATT
>JAFUUG010000455.1 GCA_017483905.1 Bacillota bacterium | reverse complement strand
CTGCCCCTGTAAAGAAAGCCTTTCTTAACTGCGTGAAGTATCTCATCGAGTATTATCATATCATATTTATCGGCTTTTGCACATATTTCTTCAAATTTGTTCCCATAAAATCCCGAAGCCTCTTTTTTCTCATTTTCCGACATTTTTGAAGTAAATTTTATCTTTTCATATCCACTCATAATATCTATCGTTTCTATATTTGAAAGTGCCTCTCTCTCTCCGCTCTCGTCCTTTTTCATAAACTGAAATATAAGCACTTTTCCCCCTCTTCCGCCGCATCTTGCCGCAAGTCCCATAGCCGCCGTAGTTTTGCCCTTTCCGTCACCGTAATATATATGTACGAATCCTCTTTTCATTTTCTCACTCTCCGAATACGACCTTGTATATCCTATCCATATCAATATTTTCTCTTATCACATCTGCAAGCATATCATACTGTTTTTCTTTGTAGCTTTTTGTATCATAATACTTTACATCACCTATATCTATTCCCTTGTTTTCGGCAAGTGCATTTATTATCGCTTCCGTTACTTCCTTTGAATCAAATATCCCGTGTACATAACTTCCGTAAATATTTCCTTTATTTGCGCCGTCATTCTTTTCCCCGTATTCCGAACACAATATCGTCATATTTTTACTGTCATCGGTCATCTCCGATACTCCGTTATGTATCTCATATCCCTCAAAGCATATACCATTCAGCTTTTCAAATATCCCATTTGTATTCCGGAATTTTCCCCTGACTCTTGTTCTTGTTTTTTTCTCCTTGAAAACAGTCTTTATCGGCAGCAGACCCATTGCCCTGTATTCTCCTTTTTTCTCCGTTCCGTCAATATCCTCTATACTTTCTCCGAGCATCTGAAACCCTCCGCAGATTCCGAATATCGGTTTTCCTTTTGCCGCAAGCTGTTTGATTCTTGCCTCCAGTCCGTTTTCTCTTAAATATATCATATCTCCGACCGTACTTTTAGTTCCCGGAATTATTATCATATCTGGTTCCCGCAGCTCATACACATTCCTTACATATCTTACTCCTACACCGTCTATCCTCTCAAATACGTCAAAATCGGTATGATTGGATATCCTCGGCAGTTTTATCACCACAATATCTATTACTGCATTTTTACTTTTTCTTTCAAATTTTTCACTCAGACTGTCCTCATCGTCAATATCGATATCTGCATAGGGAATAACTCCGAAAACAGGCTTTTTGGCTTTTTCCTCCAGCATATCTATACCGCTTTTAAGTATATTCTTATCTCCTCTGAATTTGTTTATTATAAGCCCCTTTATACGAGCCTTTTCATCATCTTCAAGCAAGTCTACAGTTCCTATAAGCTGTGCGAATACACCGCCCCTGTCTATATCTCCCACAAGCAATACGGGAGAATCCGCAATCTTCGCCATTCCCATATTCACTATATCATCATCTTTTAAATTTATCTCCGCAGGGCTTCCCGCTCCCTCAATAACTATTATATCATATTTTTCCGCAAGCCTTTCAAAGCATTTTTTTATTTCGGGTATAAATTCCTTTCTCTTTTTTCTGTATTCGGCAGCAGGCATATTTCCCACCGCCTCTCCCTTTACTATCACCTGTGAACCGACATCACTTGATGGTTTCAACAATATGGGATTCATCTCCACAGT
>JAFUUG010000454.1 GCA_017483905.1 Bacillota bacterium | reverse complement strand
TTTCTTGTTCTGCCGTATTTTGATACTTGTTCGTTGAGAATTTTTGTAAAGTTGATATACTGATTTACTATGTCGCCTTTTGAGCCGTTTTTTATTACCTTTACACGAAGGTCGAAATCACATTTTTCTCCGTTTAAGAAGCTGTCGGAGAGGGAGATATATTCTTTTTTGATCTTTCTGCTGCCTGTATAGATAAGGTATAATTCGGGTTTTGGAAAATCAACTTTTGTCGGGCTATACAGCGATTGATTTGTTTTTCGGTAATAGCGGTAGTATGTTTCGGCAAGGTACATAATTAATCTTATTATTATATTTTCCGACCATGTTGACTGACATTCTACGAGAATGATTATTTTTCCTTTTACCATAAAACCGACATCGTTATAAAGAGATGCCATAAGTATCTCTTCAAGGGTGATTATCTCTATATCCTCGGGAGATACGCTTTCGCCGTTATGAAGGGCGGAATATAACATGGCTGTATATTTTTTATCACCGAATAAATTTCGGAATACGGTATCTTTTGCGGTAAATTTTGAAATATCTTGTTCCATAGCGGTAGATCTCTCCGAATTTTTGATAGTAGATTTGTGTTACCTATGTTTATACTTCTATTATACACCCAAGGAAAAATAAAATCAATGAAATTTCAAAAATACTTTCAGGAAAATGGGAAAGCAAAGGCGAGTATTGACACAAAAAGTCGAATGTTGTAAAATTAAGTCTGAAAAATCATATAAAATTTGAAAGGAGCTGCGGTATGTTTTATATGTGCGGTATAGATCGCAGTGTGGTGTCGCTTGAAATACTTGAGGGGGCGGCATTGTCTGATGAGGATATTCGGAAACTGACAGAAAAAATAATGAATGCAGACGGTGTTGATGCCTGTATGCTGCTCTCTACCTGCAACAGGACAGAACTTTATGTATCCGGGGATAATGTCGATGTATTTTCGGCTTATGAGTATATATCACCCGAAAGCAAAAAATATCGGATATGTCTTGAGGGGGAAGAAGTTATAAGGCACTTATTTGAAACTGCCTGCGGACTCAATTCACTTATAAAGAGAGAAACTCAGATAATATCACAGTTGAACCATGCGGCAAAGACTGCAAGAAAATACGGAAGTCTTGATCCAAAACTTGAAGTGCTTACAAGGCTTGCGGTGACTGCGGCAAAAAAAGCTGCGGGTGCTGCTTCGGCAGATGTGCGGCTTTCCTCGGCACAATTGGCGGCAGAATGGCTCGAAAATGAGTATGGCAGTCTGTACGGAAAAAAAGTTCTTGTTACGGGAAACGGAAATGTGGGGCGGTTGATGGCAAACATTATGCTGAAAAAAGGTGCGGAAGTGACAGTGACGGTAAGGTTATATAAAAATGGTGTGATACCTTGCGGCTGCGCCTCAATACCGTATGAGAACAGATACGGCTTTAAAGCGGATATAATCGTAAGTGCCACAAAAAGTCCGAACTTTACATATAATGAAAATGAAATGATATATTATCCGGAGTACTTTGTCGATCTTGCGGTGCCTCGTGATATTTCGCCCGAACTGCGTGAACGCTACGGGGAAAAGTACAGATGTATTGATGATTTTGCGGTGGATAATGCCGATAATTCCGAGGTGTTTGAAATCATAGACGATGGGATAAAAAAATATCATGAGTGGGAAAACTGTGAAAATACGCTGCCACTGCTCGATGAGATGAAAGATATAATGATAAAACGATTATGTGCTTCCGATGGGTATGATGAATATGAGATCACCAATATTGTGGGAAGAGTGACGGATATGCTGGTGTACGGACTGAAAGAAACAGTTAATGAGGAAAATATGAACAGGTGTCTTGAAAGGTTGATAAGGAGGGCAAGGCTATGAGATTTCCGCTTTTTATAGATATGAAGGACAAGCCTGTTTTAGTTGTCGGGGGAGGAAGAATAGGCGGCAGACGTGCCGAAATATTGAAAAGATTCGGTGCTGCTGTTACGATCGTCGATATGAGATACGGAGAAAAAAGGGAATTTCGTGACAGTGATATTGAGGGGAAAGAGATAGTGCTTGCATGTACTGACAATAAGGAAGTAAATGAACATATAGCAAAGATATGCAAGGAAAAAGGAATACTTGTTTCAAGGGCGGACAGTGCGGAGGATTCAACTTTTTTCTTTCCTGCATTATGTGAGAGCGAAAATATTTGCGTGGGACTTGTTTCAAACGGGGATAAGCATACGCTTGTAAAGGAAACTGCCGAAAAAATAAGGAGGCTCTTATGAAGAAGATAAGATGTGCAAGCCGTGACAGCAGACTTGCTGTGATACAAAGCAGGATAGTGACAGATATGATAAACAGTTCTTTTCCCGAATACGAAACGGAACTCATGACGATGAAAACTATGGGAGATATAAGATTGGATATAAAACTCGATAAAATAGGCGGGCGGGGACTTTTTGTAAAGGAACTTGACAGAGCACTTTTAAGCGGAGAAGCTGACATAAGCATACACAGTCTGAAAGATATGCCTGCCGAAGTAAATGAGGAACTGCCCGTTATAGCCTACTCAAAGAGAAATTCGCCTTTTGATGTGCTTGTATTGCCGAAAAGCGGGATAGCCGATCTTTCAGCAGTAGGCTGTTCAAGCGACCGTCGTGCATATCAGTTTATGGAGATGTATCCCGATGCCTGTATCAAGCCGATAAGGGGGAATGTGCTTACACGAATAGAAAAACTTGACAGAGGTGAATATTCGGCTCTTATACTTGCACAGGCAGGACTTGAAAGACTTGGTATGACGGAGAGGATAAGCAGGGTATTCACACCGAAAGAGATCGTTCCTGCGGCAGGCCAGGGAATAATCGCAGTGCAGTGCCGAAAGGGATTTGAGTTCCTCGGAAGTATAACGGACAGGGAAGCGGAAATATGCGCAAAAGCCGAACTTGCCTGCGTAAGATATATGAACGGAGGATGCAGCGTGCCTTTAGGTGTGTATACGGCAATAGAAGAGGGAAGACTGCATATTTACGGCTATTACAATAAAGAGGGAAGGTCTGTCCGTAAGGAGATTTACGGCGATATAAGCAGCCCCGAAGAATTGGGAAAGGCAATGGCGGAGGAACTGAAAATATGAGCGGAAAAGTGTATATAACGGGTGCAGGCTGCGGAAAAGCGGATATGATAAGTCTGAGAGCATTGAGTGTACTTGAAAAAGCGGATGTTGTGATATATGACAGAATACTTGGGGACGGTGTTTTGGAGCTTATACCGAAAAAATGCGAAAAGATAAATGTCGGAAAAGCAAGCGGAGCACATACTGTCAGTCAGGACGGGATAAACAGGATATTGCTTGAAAAAGCAGGAGAAGGAAAGATAGTTGTAAGACTTAAAGGGGGCGATCCTTTTATATTCGGAAGAGGCGGAGAAGAAGCGGAATTTTTGTATGAAAACGGTATCCCTTTTGAAGTGATCCCCGGAATAAGCAGTTCGTATGCCGCAGCAGAACTGGCAGGAATACCGATAACTTACAGGGGATATTCTTCGTCGGTACATATAATGACGGGTCATTTCAAGGACGACAGAGAGATAAACTACAATGCACTTACAAAGGCGGGAGGAACTTTCGTTTTTCTTATGGGACTTAAAAATGCGGATAAGATACAAGACGGATTTCTTGCAGCGGGACTTGACAAAAATACTCCCTGCGCAGTCATAGAAAATGGCGGTACGGCTGAAGAGCGAATAGGAACGACCGATATTGCACATCTTGCGGAAACTGCGAAAGGGTATATTTCGCCGAGCATTATAATTATAGGGAAAGTATGCGAACTGCACAGAAAATTATATAAAAGAAAGCCGCTCGCAGACAGACATATAGTTATTGCAAGACCGTATGAACGGAGCATGGAACTTAAAAGAATGCTTGAGGAAGAGGGAGCAGGGATAAGTATAGTGCCGTGCATAAGGATAAAGCCGTTTGATACCGATATACAAATGCTTGTCAAAAGTATTTTTGAACACAGGTATATCGTTTTTACAAGCAGAACGGGTGTTAAACTTGTTATGGAAAAACTTTTAAGCGAAAAATATGATTCCCGTATTTTCGGCGGAAAGTCGATCGCTGTAATTGGCGGAGGAACAGCGTTGGAATTGAGAAAATACGGCATTAATGCGGATATTATGCCGAAAAGGTATTACAGCGATGAGCGTGCGAAACTTCGTGTGTCGGAAAATGCCGACAATATCCTTATGCTGCGTGCAAAAAACGGCTCGAAAGATATGGAACGGATATTCGGAGAAAACAATATTGACTATAAAACATTGTATGTTTATGAGAGCGAGAAAGAGGAAAAACAGGAACTGCCCGAAAAATACGATACGGTCATCTTTGCAAGTCCCTCCGAAGCTGAATTTTTTAAGACAGGCATGGGGGATAAGATCCATGATATAAAGGCTGTATGTATCGGGGAGAAAACATTGGCGGCGGCAAGAAAACGAGGGTTTGACTGCCTTGTGGCAGCGGAGCAGTCGGACAGGGGAATATATGAATGTATTATGAACGGAGGAAAATAAATGAAACTGATACAAAGACCGAGAAGAATGAGAAAAAACACCGGGATAAGAGCAATGGTGAGGGAAACCTCCGTAAAGACACAAAAAATTATTTATCCTGTCTTTATTGAAGAGGGAGAAAATATAAA
>JAFUUG010000453.1 GCA_017483905.1 Bacillota bacterium | reverse complement strand
TAATATTCACCTAAACTTCCTATTGCATGACAATCATAAGTCAGACCTTTTTCCATACATTGTGACTGCACCATGGTATTTATCTGTTCAAACATACTGCCAAAAGAAAATTTCTCGTTTTTCAGTGTCACTCTGCCCGATTCGATACGGCTCATATCAAGAATATTATTTATTATCGAAAGAAGATGCTTTGCGCTTGCTCCTATTTTTTCAAGATATTCTCTTGTCTGAGGTGATAGATCGCTTGATTTAAGTGCAATATTATCAAGTCCGACTATAGCATTCATAGGGGTTCTTATCTCATGGCTCATATTTGAAAGAAACGCCGTTTTGGCTGCATTTGCATTTTCCATTTCTCGCAGTGCCGTTGAAAGAAGCTCATTCATCTCATGTTCTTTTCTGAGTACATCAGTCATATCGGATTTCAGTAATATATAAAACTGCGATTCCTCATCTATCGTGTAATAACTGAATCTTTTATTGAATATCTCTCCCTCTATTTCACAGGGAACATCAACATAATACGAATCACTTTCTTTCAGTTCTCTTGCGATAGTTTCCGTCATAAGTTTCCTGCTTATTTCATTTATCTCTTTTTCCGTACCCGAGATAACAGGGAATACCTGCTCCCTTAAATACTGTGTATAAACTCCGTCTTTCTCTTTCGGAAAAATACTTCCTTTTCCGATATTTTCCGCATCACCGATCACTACCCCGTAATTATTTCCAACGATATAAGCCACCATGTCATATTGTTTGGCAAGGACTTTCTTGTTAAGTACTTCCGTCACCTTTTCCGTATTATACTCGGTCTCCGAGCTGAAAAAGATAGTGTCCTCACTGACGGGATCTATTACCGCCGATGCCGAAAATTTTACAAAACAATGTCTGCCCGACATTCTTCTGCAATATCCCACAAACACAGCAGAACCAAGCCCCTTATAATATCTTTCCAGCATATTTTCCATACTGAATATCTCTCGGAATTTCTTTCTATCCTCTTCCGCTATAAAGCTCTCTGCCCTTAATCTCATACTTTCTGTAACATTTCCGCCCTCATGATCTTCAGGATAGAGATCCTTTCCTCTTACTTCTTCTATCACACCCGTAGTCAGATTTGCACGGGTAACCGCAAGGCTGTTATCCGCAAAAGCATTGAATTGTTCAAGAAGTCCCTGATAAACATTCGCCCGTCTGTTTATTTCTTCCCTTACATAATGCTTCTCAGTAACATCACTTATAAAAACATAATAAACATCACCATATCCGGGCAGCTTCGCAAAATGACCGTAATCATCTACCCATCTTATACTTCCGTCTTTGCGTATTATCCTGTATTCGACATAATCGAGATTTTCGTTATCCTTATCTGCTATCTGTGCATCTATCGACTTTTGCACGGTATCAACATCAGCCGGATGAACAAGTCCAAAAAAAGAATTGCCTGTAATTTCTCTGAATTCTTCTTCCGATTCGCATCCGAATATATGAAGTGCGGCTTTATTTACATATAATATTTCCTGAAACCTGTCAGCACGGTATATAAAGAAACCGCCGGGCATCTGTTCTGCCACCCATTCTATCGCAGGTATGAGATATTCGCTGTTTAGCAGTTCTTTGATCTTTTTTTTATCAAAAGTTCTTTCGGCCATTTATTTTACCCTCTTTTGTTTTATACTTTGCTTCTTATGTATAATTTTACAGGGCAAAACACACTTTGTCAAACTATTTTTGACTTTTCCGACATATTTTGTTGTAAATATCAAAAATTTTATCAGCAAAACTTATCGTTACAACCTTTACTATCCGATTTTTTCCACTCCGAGAATAAATTTATTTTTTCTTTTTGAATTAACCGCTGTTCCTTTGGAAATATAAAAATTCCTTTCTACACGAATACTGCCCGAAATAATTTCATCTATATCTGTTATCTTCCTCTCTTTCGCTTCCGTAATACATAGAGCAATAACAGATATTATCATTATTATCACAAAAGGAAAAGTAAAACTCACAAATGTACTCAACTCTACCATGTTATTAATACATACCAAACTCGTTATCAGAAAACACACTATCGAAAATATACCCGTTTTGTAGCAACACATATAACTCTTACTCATAATTATACTCACACCTCACTCATTTTTCGTATATTTGTTCGATTTATGAATAAATTATAGCACGTTTGTTCGATATGTTCAAGATAATTTTCGAAATTATTTTCGATTTTACATATTGCACAATTTTTCGACATCATATAATATTTTTTAAGCATTTTCCCGAAACTATGTTCGCTTTTTCTTTTTATACTCGTGGAACAACTACACACTGCTTTAAGAAATGACTTGCTAAAAAATTTCTTATCATTTACCCGTTATCTCGCCTAAAAAGCTCTTTCCCTTTAATTCATTTTCAATTGACAAATGTTCTGCTATCGTCTTTGCAATATCTGAATATGTTTGACGAACCCCTATATTGCAAGGCTTTATCTTCTTTCCGTATCCAAGTATAAAAATATATTCCCTTGTATGGTCTGTACCCGGAAATGTAGGGTCACAGCCATGATCTGCCGTTATAAAAAGCAAATCGTCATCTCTCATAGCCTCCGTTATCCTCGGCAATGCATCGTCAAACTCCTTCAATGCCTTAGCAAATCCGACAGTATCGTTTCTGTGTCCATACAGCATATCATAATCAACAAGATTCGTAAATATCAGTCCGTCAAAGGATTCCTTGATATATTTTATCGTCTGTTCTATCCCGTCTGTATTATTTGTCGTATGTACAGACTTCGTTATGCCCCTGTTATTGAAAATATCTTCTATCTTACCTACAGCAGCCGTTTCCATACCGTTTTTTGATACTATATCAAGAAGAGTATCTCCAAACGGAGAAAGTGAAAAATCCTTTCTGTTTTTTGTCCTCGTATAATTACCGTCTGCCCCGATAAAAGGTCTTGCGATCACTCTTCCGACAGCGTGTTCCCCTGTCAGTATATCATTTCTTGCTATCCTGCACATTTCATACAATTTTTCAAGAGGAATTATATCCTCATGTGCAGCTATCTGAAAAACACTGTCTGCCGAAGTATATACGATAGGGAATCCTGTTCTCATGTGTTCATCGCCGAGTTCGTTTATTATCTGTGTACCCGAAGCAGGATAATTTGCAAGTATCTTTCTGCCTATCGCCTTTTCAAATGACGTTATCACATCTTTCGGAAATCCTTTGGGATAAGTCGGGAACGGTTCGTTCAGGCAAAGTCCGGATATCTCCCAATGTCCCGTTGTCGTATCCTTTCCCCGAGATTTCTCGGCAGCCTTTCCGTAAAATCCGATCGGTTCGGCAGCCTTATCATAAATATTCTTTTCTTTATCAACAGCAATATTGCCAAGTCCAAGCATCTGCATATTT
>JAFUUG010000035.1 GCA_017483905.1 Bacillota bacterium | reverse complement strand
TTATTTCAAGGTCACAGGCTAAAAAGAATATAGATGCACAGATAAAAACAATGATGTTGTTATCCGAAAACGGAATTACAAGTATAGCACAGCTTGATAAATTCATTGATGATATAAAAGCAGAAGATAAGAAAGAAAAGAACAGAATAGCTCAAATCAAACATCAAATTTCCGATAAATTTGATGTGATAAATTCTAAGAAAGATTACTGGAGGTATAAGCCTATTGCAGAAAAAGCAAGAAGTATCAAAGACGTAGACAAGAGAGAAGAATTTATGCAGGAACATAAAGACGAGCTTGATAAAATGAAAAATGCGATTGCAATAATGAACAGTGCAAAGGATCCCGATGGCAATCTTCCTACTAAAGAAGAAATCTATGCCGAAATTGAAAAGCTGAATGAAGTCAAAGAGCATCTCATATCTCAAAATGAGATAACACAGGAGCGACTGACACGATTTGAAAATGCACGCTATAACTTGACTTCCGATGAAGATAGGCAGGAACATAAAACAGAAACTAAACGGCATTACTCAGAGCATCTCATATAAAATCAAGCACCTTATCCCAATTAAGAGATAAGGTGCTTGATTACAAGCTCGGCTCGTTTTTATTCTTTGTTTTTGGTTTTTCGGTTTTGGTGATACCTTTGTTCTTCTGAGCATCTTCAAGTCGTTTTCTGTAATTAGGGATGTCCGAATGGTAGTTTTTTTGCGTATTTTCTTTCTTTTTTGCCAAAGGTGCCTTTTGAAGATTAGCTGCATCGTGGATACTTTGCGTCATATCGTATGTCATACCGATTTCAGTAACATCAAACTGCTTAACACATTGGGAAAGCCAAGTAAACTTTTTTGACATCTCTCTTACGATTTTTAAAACTTCGTAATCCTCTATTGGCAATTCTGAAACATATCCCGAACCTTGTCTATGTGAAAATCCTTGTTTTTGGAGATAATTCTTAATATCTTTATAGGCTTTTGTATAGCTTGTGAATATAGTTTTTTTAGGATAATACTTTTTCAGGAGATTTGTATCTAAATCAAAGTTTATTGCTTTTCTTGTTGTACTCATACACTAACCCTTCGCTGTTTCCATTTTTTCCCTGCTTCGATTATATCTTCAGTACGGAAATCGTTTTCGTCCTTGCCCATATCACTATTATAATATATCCATTTTTTTACATAAGGCATAAACCATTCTTGCTCTTCTAAATAAAATATACAAGAAAACATAGTCCCTAAATCAGTATTTCTGCCATTATCTCTGTAAAATACAGAATTGCTGTTATCTGTTTCCATTTTAGGAAGTCCATTATCAGTAAATAGTTTGTCTATTACCTCATATATGTCTGATAGTTCGTATATGTCATCTTTTTTGATTTTCTCTTCATCTAAAACAATTTCAAGTTTAAGCATATTATGCAACTCCCTTAAAAATATAAAGTATCTTTACAGAACATATTATATCATATTGCTGTACCTGATTCAATAACTTATGCTAAAAAAATTAAAATGCGACCTCATATACACATTTGTGGTATATGAGGTCACTTTTTCAAATACAAATACTATCTTTTTTCTTATCAGATGTCTGTTCATCGGCAGGAACATCTTTATTATCGAAACTTTCGCTTGCAAACTCCTTGTTAAGTTCACGCAGTTCTTTTTCTTTCGATTCATATTCCTCCATTTTTTCAAATGGCTTATCGACATTGGCTTTTGCTGTTTCAAGCTGTGTTTTAGCTTTTTCAAGGTTGCTTTCATATTTTGGAAGATTATCGGCAATATAGTTGTCTATCATATTATCGAGCCTTTTTATGTTGCCGTATGTATCCGTTCCGAAAGATATTTCATAAGAATCGGCATTTTTTACCTTGTAGGAATACATATTTGTAAATGTGCTGAATGATGCACTTATTTCAAATCCTCTGTATTCTCCTATGCTTATACCATCAATAGCAGATGCTGGTGATAATTTATTGATAGCATCAAGCAGAGCTTCGCCTGCATCTTTTTTATCTGCATAGAATTTTCCGCCTACGGTCATACCGATAAATTCGTCAGACTTCGTTGCCGATGCCTGTGCAATATCGGTTTTTATATTTTCTATAAGTTTTGTAAAGCGGTTTATATCTTCAGGTAACTTACGATTTATTAAATACTGGAGATTTCGGTTATTATTCTGATGTGCCGAAAATAATGTCCTTAATTTTGCGACTTCTACCTCAAGATTCATTTTACGCTCGATTTTAGGATTTCCACTCGCAAGAGCTTTAAGCTGTGCATAGTTCAGACCGTTTTCATCTATATCCTCCGCACTTCTTACGGGTGATTTGCTCGTCATTATCTGAGATACAAATTTTTGCTTATTTTCAACAAGCTGATACAGGTAGCTGTCAAAGGTACTCTTTGTGACATAGTTGAATATATCGACTTCGGCATTCTGATTGCCTTGTCTGATAATACGACCATTCCGCTGTTCAAGGTCAGCAGGACGGTAAGGACAATCTATATGATGTACTGCTTTTAAAAGTTTTTGGCAGTTAGTTCCCGTACCCATTTTTTGAGTAGAACCCAAAAGCACTCGGACATCACCGTTTTGTACTTTGTTGAATAAAGTTTGTTTCTGTTCATCAGTCTTACAATCGTGAATAAATGCGATTTCGCTTTCGGGTACACCTTTTTTTATGAGTTTCTGTTTTATATCATCATATACATTAAATTTTCCGTCATTATGCGGAGTAGATAAATCACAGAATATCATTTGGGTAAGTTTGTCCTGACTGGTGCTTTCCCATATTGAAAAAACATTGTTTACGCAGACATTTACCTTACTGTCAGGAAAGTCGGGAAGTGTCGGATCTAAAAGCCTTTGGTCAAGAGCAAGTTTTCTTCCGTCATTGGTAATGTTAAGCATATTATCCTCTTTGCTTGTAACTTTTCTTTTTCTTATATCATCAGCTCTTACTGCAAGGTCTGCCACCATCTCTTTTTGTGTTTCGCTTGCATCAACTGCAACATTATGATATGTAGCCTTTGGAACGGGAAGATTAAGAACATCGGGTGTTTTTATATCGGCTATTTCTCTGAACATTGTCATAAGTTCGGGAAGATTGAAAAAGTTTGCAAAGCGATTTTTTAATTGAAAGCCTGTTCCTTCGGGTGCAAGTTCTGTTACTAATTTGATTTCTCCGAATGTACTTGCCCACGCATCGAAATGGTCAAGTCCTTTTTCTTTCAATCCCTCTCTCTGTAAATAAGACTGCATTGTATAAAGCTCTGTCATCGAATTACTGAGGGGCGTTCCTGTAGCGAAACACAACCCTCTGCTGCCTGTTAGCTCATCGAGGTATCTGCATTTCATATCAAGGTCGGTAGCTCGTTGAGATACACTTGATGCGTTTATGCCTGATACATTTCTTCCTATTTTTGTGGTGAAAAATTTGTTTTTATAGGTATGTGCTTCATCTACATATAATTTATCCACTCCCAGATCCTCAAAGCATACTGTGGAATCTCTTTTATCATTATTGTTAAGTCTTTCAAGTTTCGTTTCCAAACTTTTTCTTGTTTGTTCAAGCTGTTTTATGGTAAAGCCTTTTCCTGCGGATTCTTGCTTTAATTTTTCGAGTTCTGATGTTATGGAATTTATTTCCTCACTTATGTAATTTGCCTGTCGCTCTGCCGATAAAGGTATTTTTTCAAATTGATTATGGGAAAGAATAATTGCATCATAATTGCCCGTAGCAATTCTTGAACAAAATCTTTGCCTGTTCTCTTTTGAGAAATCCTTTTCATCGGGAACGAGAATATTTGCGGTCGGATATAATTGAAGAAATTCCCTTGCAAACTGGTTTAATATGTGTTTCGGAACGCATATAAGACTTTTTGAACACAGTCCAAGCCGCTTGCTTTCCATTGCCGATGCCACCATTTCAAAAGTTTTGCCCGCCCCAACGCTGTGTGCAAGCAAGGTATTTCCGCCATAAAGCGTGTGTGCGATAGCATTCACCTGATGAGGACGAAGCTTGATTTCGGGATTTATACCGCCGAATGTTATATGACTTCCATCATACTCTCTCAGTCTTGTAGAATTGAATTTTTCATTATAT
>JAFUUG010000452.1 GCA_017483905.1 Bacillota bacterium | reverse complement strand
GACTGTAAGAGATTTCCTTGACAGCGAGGGTTTTATTGAAATAGAAACTCCTATACTTACAAAATCAACTCCGGAGGGCGCAAGAGATTATCTCGTGCCAAGCCGTGTTCATCCGGGAAATTTCTATGCACTGCCGCAGTCACCTCAGCTTTTCAAGCAGCTGCTTATGGTTTCGGGATTCGATAAATATTTCCAGATAGCAAAATGCTTCAGAGATGAAGACCTCAGAGCAGACAGACAGCCTGAATTTACTCAGATAGATATGGAGCTTTCTTTTGTGGAGGCTGATGATGTGATGAGCCTCAATGAAAGACTTATAAAGAAAGTATTCAAAGAGGTAAAGGGAATAGATGTTGAGATACCGTTTAAGAGGATGCCTTACTGCGAGGCTATGGAGAGATTTGGTTCGGACAAGCCTGATATAAGATTTGAGATGGAACTTAAAGATATAAGCGATATAGTA
Organism: Bacillota bacterium; assembly: GCA_017483905.1. Taxonomy (GTDB): domain Bacteria; phylum Bacillota; class Clostridia; order Lachnospirales; family CAG-274; genus RGIG4831. Next base: position 3,202 of record JAFUUG010000452.1, on the reverse strand, counting down.
AACGGCAGTGAATTCAAAGTATTCCAGGGGGCTATTGATGACGGCGGTTCGGTAAGGGCTATATGCGCTAAGGGCTGCGGGGCTACACCGAGAAAACAACTCGATCAGCTTGTGGAAACGGCTAAAACTTATGGGGCAAAGGGTCTTGCATGGATAGGATTACAGGACGACGGAAGCTATAAGACGACTATTTCAAAATTTTTCGACAATGACAAGTTAAAAGAGATCGCTGAGCGAATGGGTGCGGAGAAAGGCGACCTTATACTTATATGTGCCGACAGAAACAAGGTGGTATTCGATGCACTGGGAGCGTTAAGAATTGAAATGGCTGAGAGAATGGGTCTTATAAAAGATGATGATTATAAATTCTTATGGGTGACTGAATTTCCTCTTCTTGAATATGATGAGGAAGAAAAGAGATATGTAGCTATGCACCACCCATTCACATCACCTATGGATGAAGATCTTGAAATGCTTGATACTGATCCTTCAAAGGTGAGAGCAAAGGCTTACGATATGGTGCTTAACGGCTGTGAACTCGGCGGAGGAAGCATAAGAATACACAGAAACGATATACAGGAGAAAATGTTTGAGTGTATAGGATTCAGTAAAGAAGAGGCGGAAGAAAGATTTGGATTCCTGCTTGAAGCTTTCAAATACGGTGCACCACCTCACGGCGGACTTGCATTTGGTCTTGACAGAATGGTTATGCTTATTACGGGAGCTCAGAGTATAAGAGATGTAATTGCGTTCCCTAAGGTAAAAGATGCGTCATGTCTGCTTACAGATGCACCTAATAAGGTGGATGCAAAACAGCTTGAAGAACTTGAAATAGCAGTGACGGCAAAGGAAGAAGAAACAGCGGAATGATCGGTCGCAGGTGTCGACATGAGCGGAGTGCGAATTGACATGGATTATGAAGAAGCAGTCAGATATTTTAATGATTGTCATTTACTTGGGTCAAAAAGAGGGTTTGATAATCTCCGAAAACTTCTGAAGGAATTTGATGACCCTCAGGAAAAATTGAAAATAATACACGTTGCGGGAACGAATGGAAAAGGTTCGGTCTGCACGATGATACAGGCGATACTTAATGAACAGGGGTATAAGACCGGACTTTTCACTTCTCCGCATTTAAAGGACTATACGGAAAGAATACGGATAGGAAACAAGGATATTGAAAAGGAAGAACTTGCTGATATAACGCAAAGGATAAAAAATAAGATAGAAGAAAAATTCGATAAAGATGAGTATTTTTCGTTTTTTGAAGTGATAACGGCTGCTGCTTATATATATTTTTATGAAAATGATGTTGATATAGCCGTTATGGAAACGGGGCTCGGAGGCAGGCTCGATGCAACGAATGTGATAAATAAGCCGCTTGTTTCGGTAATAACAAGCATCGGGATTGACCACACAGAGTTCCTCGGAGATACGATCGAAAAAATAACAAAAGAAAAAGGCGGAATTATTAAGAAAAATTCCAAAATAGTCTTGTATTCTAATCCAAAAAAAGTGTATAATATAATAAAGGGAATCTGTGAAGAAAAAAAATCAAAGTTATATTATACGGCTGAAAATAATATAAATATCAGGTACGATGGAATTGACGGAAGTATATTCGATGTGAAAAATGAATTATTTGAGTATAATGATATAAAAATATCAATGAGAGGTCAACATCAGATAAAAAATTGCTGCTGTGCTTTATTGGCTGTGACTGCATTTAAAGATGACGGAATGAAAATAGATGAAAAAAGCATAAGAGGCGGTCTTGAAAAAGCAAATATATGTGCAAGGCTTGAAAAAATTTCGGATAAGCCTATAATATATATTGACGGGGCACACAATGCGGACGGGGCAGATACAGCAAATGCTTTTATGAAAAAGCTTAAAGAAACGGAAAAGAAAAAGATAATACTTATAACGGGAATTTTAAAAGATAAAAATTACGGATATATAAGGGACAGATTGACGGAATACGCCGATAAGACGATATTTGTAAAGGTAAATAATAAAAGAAGTGCACTGCCGGAAGAACTTGCGGACGGATTTAAGGGCAAATATGAGATATGCGTGAATATAGTGGAAGCAGTTCAAAAGGCTCTGAAACTTGCGGAAAACGAGATACTTTTCTGTGCGGGTTCATTGTATCTGACGGGTGAGATAAGGGAAATACTGACAAGGAGTAAAAAATGATAGATTTTAAAGAGGAATTATCAAAGTTCAAACCGATACTTGAAATAGATGAACTGGAAGAAAATCTTGAAGATGGTGGAGTAAAGGATATGATGGATCTTCTCGAAAAATTGACAGACAATAAATAATAGTTAGGAGTAAGATTAAATTGAAATGTCCAATTTGCGGTAAAGAAACGGAAAAAAATCAAAAATGCTCCGAATGTGGCATAAATCCTGATTTATATATCCATACAACTTCTTTATCAATAAAATTATATAATATCGGATTGGAAGAAGCCAGAAGAGGGAATCTTTCGTCGGCGAGAGATGTGCTTGAAAAGAGCATACTTTATAACAAGGGAAATATACAGGCAAGAAATCTGCTTGGTCTTATATACTACGAAATGGGGCATATTGCCGATGCGGTCAGACAATGGATAATAAGCGACAATTATCAAAAAGAAGAAAATGCCGCAAAGGAGTATCTCGATTATTTTAAGGACAATATAAGAGAATTTGAGATACTAAATGATTCTGTTAAATTATATAATGCTGCTATAAAATATGTAAAAAACAAAAATGATGATATTGCTGTAATAAGGCTGAAAAAATCAATAGATAATAATCCAAAATTTATAGATGCTTATAATTTGCTTGCACTATGCTATATTATGCAAAGAAACTATGAAAAGGCGGCAGAACTTGTAGCAAATGTATTGAGTATCGACAAGAAAAACATTATCGCACTTACTTACATGAGAGAGATAGGCGTTGATAAGGTAAGAAGCAGTGCTGTATCCAAAAAGGCTGCTCCTGTAAAGAAAAATGTGATCAAGCCTGTTATAGATCTGAACAGCACAAAATCGCAGAGAGTACGAAATGCAATAATGTTTGCGGCAGGGTGTATATGTGCATCAATAGTCATGGGAGTGCTTATAATACCGGGAGCGATAGAAAACTATTCTCAGCAGTTGAAAGAAACAAAAAAACAGTATGCGCTTCTTCAGCAGGATTACAGCTCT
>JAFUUG010000451.1 GCA_017483905.1 Bacillota bacterium | reverse complement strand
ACTTGCCGTCATCCATGGTGACCCACGTGCGTTCCGCCTTGTATTACGCCAGCAACCGCCCTTCGTCATCAACGACCACCGCATGGGTCTCATTCTGCAAGGTGAGATACGGGTCAACGTCAATCTGGTAGAGATCCTCTATTTCTATCTCTTCTGTCTCAAACAAATCGCCTACAGTAACAGCAGCTGTTTTAAAAAATCTGCTTTCACCGTCTACATTTACTCTTACATTCTTTCCGTCGCCTTCGTATGCCTTTGCTACATTTGTAAAGCTTAAAAGTATTATCAATAGTATAAGTGTTATACGCAATCTTTTAGGTATTGCTTTTAACTGCTTAGCCATTTTTATTATCCTCCCGATCTTCTCAAAAGCAGGATAATATATTTCAATAATTGTTACTTAAATATTTTAATATATTTACCTGTTTTTAAGATTCTTTTAAGAATTTAATAATTCCTTATTAACATTTACAAGTAATATATTAACACATTTGTAACAATTATGCAACAACTATTTTTTGAAAAAAATTGTAAGTGCATTTTTTCTCGTTATTTCGCACACATTTTCGACCGAAATTTGTTTAATTTCGCTAATTTTTCGAACAACATACTGTAAATTTTGTGAATTATTACGATGACCCCTTACAGGTACAGGAGATAAATACGGCGAATCTGTCTCTATCAAAATTTTATCCATCGGTATATTTTCGACAACTTCCACCGTTTTTTTTGCATTTTTGAATGTCAGAACTCCGCCGATGCCGATGTAAAAACCAAGCTTAACATATTCCTTTGCGACCTCTGTGCTTGATGAAAAAGCGTGTATGACACCTTTCCTCACATTGCTTTTCTTAATAATTTCGTAACATTCTCTCGTTGCTTCCCTTGAATGTATTATAACGGGCAGATCGACTTTTTCCGCCATTTCAAGCTGTTTTGCAAACCAGTATCTCTGTGTGTCCCTGTCGGAAAAATCGTAATGAAAATCAAGACCTATTTCACCCACTGCAACAATTTTGTCATATTTGCAATATTCTGTTATTTTATTTATATCTTCTTCTTTCATATCTTTTACTTCATGAGGGTGTACCCCGACAGCAGCATATATAAAATCATATTTTTGTGCAAGAGCCATCGTCGTCTTGCAGCTTTCCATATCCGTTGCAATATTTATGATATTGTCAACGCCGTTTTTGTGCATTTCCTCTATCAGTTCATATCTGTCCTCATCAAAAGCCTCATCGTCATAATGAGCGTGTGTATCAAAATACATTATCCTATTTCAGCTCCGTTTTCCATATCTCCGTCAACCGTCACAATATTGAGTTTTCCGTCTTTATCGGCAGCAGCAAGTATCATTCCCTCGGATAATTCGCCGCAAAGCTTGGCAGGCTTTAAATTCGTAACTACTACGACTTTCTTTCCCACCATCTCTTCGGGAGAATACTGATGTGCGATTCCGGAAACTATCTGTCTTGTTTCGTTTCCTATTTTTATCTGAGATTTAAGAAGTTTTTTCGATTTCTTTATTTTCTCACATTCTATTACTTCTCCGAGCTTCATTTCTATCTTTTCAAAATCGGAAAATTCTATCTCAGGCTTTTTGTTTTCGTTTTCTTCCTCTTTTTTGTCATTCTGACTTAAAAGCACATTAAGTTCTTCTATCTCTTTTTCGATATCCACACGAGGGAAAAGCACTTCCCCTTTCTTTACAGTCACAGTTTGGCTGAGCACACCGAACTTATCCGCATTATCAAGCGTAACATCTTCTTTCCCCGCACCTATCTGTTCCCATATCTTAGGCATAGTTTCGGGCATTACAGGGAAAAGAAGTGTGGAAGTTATTCTTATAGTATCAAGAAGATTGTATAATACAGCCGCAAGACGAGGCTTGCTTGCTTCATCTTTTGCAAGTATCCATGGAGCCGTTTCATCTATATATTTGTTTGCCCTTGATATCACCTTGAACACATCTGTTATAGCCGCAGAAAACTTAAAGTTCTCCACATTTTCGCCATAAGGCTTTTTAAGGGCAGTAGCCATATTTATAAGTTCATTGTCTATATCTTCGCTTTTCTTTTCTTCCGGTATCGTACCGCCAAAATATTTTATCACCATTGCAACAGTTCTCGAAACGAGGTTTCCGAGATCGTTTGCAAGGTCTGAATTTATTCTGTTTATCATCGTTTCGTTTGAGAACGCACAGTCACTTCCGAAAGGCATTTCCCTTAAAAGATGGTATCTCACCGCATCAACGCCGTATCTGTCGCTTAATACGAACGGATCAATAACGTTTCCTATCGACTTGCCCATTTTCTTTCCGTCAAAAGTGATCCAGCCGTGACCGTACAACTTTTTAGGAAGCGGCAGATCGAGTGCAATAAGTATCGCAGGCCATATAATAGAATGGAATCTGACTATTTCCTTAGCCGTCATGTGAACATCTGCAGGCCAGTATTTTTCAAAATCATCGAATTTTCCGTTTTCATATCCAAGCAGCGTTATATAATTTGTAAGAGCATCTATCCATACATATACGACGTGCTTATCATCGAAATCTACAGGCACGCCCCATTTAAAGCTTGTACGGGAAACGCACAGATCTTCAAGTCCCGGTTTTATGAAATTGTTTATCATCTCATTTACTCTCGACTGTGGCTGTAAATAATCCGTTTCCGTAAGCAGCTTTTCCACCTTATCCGCAAAAAGTGACAATTTAAAGAAATAAGCCTCTTCCTTAGCTTCCGTCACTTCTCTTCCGCAGTCGGGACATTTTCCGTCTACAAGCTGACTGTCTGTCCAGAAACTTTCGCAAGGAGTACAATATTTTCCCGAATATTCGCCCTTGTATATATACCCTTTATCATATAATCTCTTAAAGATCTTCTGAACCGATTCCACATGGTAATCATCTGTAGTTCTTATAAATCTGTCATAGCTGACATTCATTCTCGACCATAATTTCTTGAAATTGGCAACTATCTCATCAACATACTGCTGAGGAGTTATCCCTTTTTCTTTGGCCTTTGTTTCTATCTTCTGACCGTGTTCGTCCGTACCTGTTGCAAAAAACACATCATATCCCTGCATACGCTTGTATCTTGCAAGCATATCACAGGCTATCGTTGTATAACAATGTCCGATATGAGGATTTCCGCTTGGATAATATATCGGTGTAGTAATATAGAATGTTTCTTTAGACATGATCATACCTCCAATTTTTTCAAGTCAATAATTTCCTAATATATATAATAAGTAAAATCTCACAAAAAGTCAAGCATTTACCGTAAAAACCTTTTTTCACAAAAAACAGCCGCCCTTTAACACCATCGGGCGACCGCTTATATCTTATCTGAATACCGTCATTCAAACACATCACATATTTTTTCTCCCGGGATCTTATCGGCATATACGAAACTGTATATCATATCTCTGTATTCATAAACTTTTAAGCGGATCTCATCCTTATTTTCGGGTTCCGTTATCGTCATTCCCGCACTTGGTTCATCAGGGTACATCACTCCGTAAGGGTCTGCGCAATTATCAAAACTCCACACTACCCCGTTTATACTGTCCGCATTCATTTTCACCATCTGAATATTTTCCACATTATTAAATGCAAGAATATTCTTCATATCGTAGTGTATTCCACTGTTTCCCGAATCGCTGTTCTGATCGAAACCTTTTGCTCTGTACTGCACTTCATTTTCCGCATTTCCGTAATGGTCAAATGCACTACAGTTTTCGATATACCTGTATTCGCTTGAGTCCGAATAGGAAGAGCCGAATTTGAAACCGTTCGGATTTCCTCCCCAGAATGTGTAAAGATTGCTGTAAGTATTTGTACTTCCTATACATTTCATAGTAACTTTCGGCCATTCTTTTACGTTATGTGCATTATATTCGTTTTCAAAGTCGGGATATTCTTTAAGTATCGACTGAACATAAAATAATTTTTTATCAAGAGGGTATCCCATTTCATAGTCATATTCGCCTGTAAATGTTTCTGTATTCCCGTTATGCCATGCAAGACACTCTATATATGTAACATCGGGAACAAGCATCTGATATGCCTTATCATAACTATCCCAGCCATCATCGCTGTTTTCCCACGCACGGCAGTTATAGAAATAATTTCCTTTGCCTGCCGATAATTTAACCGAATATCCGTCTGCATCGTTACCGCATTTCTGAACTATATCGCCGTTTCTGTAGCTGTCGCATGAATAAAACTTATTATCGTGACCACCCGATGTAACGGAAATGCCGCTGTTCAGATTGTATCTGAATACACAGTTTCTGAATACACAGTTTCCCGCTTTTTCGCCCTTTATTCTCACTCCGCAGTCACCGGAATTTTCTATTATAAGATTTCTGAATGTATAACCCGAACCTTTTATAAATACAGCCGTACAGCTTTCACCGCTCTTACCAAGGGAATCTCTGAAAGATGCAAAATCAAGTATAGCCGCCGTACCGTCATCATTGGTAAGTCCGTAAAATTCGACCCCGGCATTTTCCGCATTAAGTGTAAGCTGTGAATCACAGTCAACCGTACCCTTTATGTATATCTTCTTTTTATTTTGGTTGAGTGCGCTTTTTATCTCGTCCATCTTTGTCACTACAACGCCGTCCGAAGTATCGACATAATATAAAGGATCATACTTATCATCAAATACCCTGCATAATATATGCTTTGCATCTTCCTTAGTCACATCACCGTCTTTATCGTAGTCTGCGGCTTCTTTCTGCTGCGATGTAAGCCCGGCTTTTTCGCCTATAGACAGATATTCCGTAACTTTTGCGCTGTCATTTGCCGATATTGTGCCATCTTCATCCACATCTCCGCTTATATATGATGCATTGCATACCACAGCCGAAGATAACACCATAGCAGCCGATAGAAAAATCAAAAATAATTTTCGTTTCATTTTCTTCTCCCCATTCGTAATAAATTTCACGCTTTCAAAAAAACAAACACATTCCATCTTGCAGATCATTGCGAGATCGGTATGATCACCGATACCACATTCAGGTGATACGCATAACTGTACAAGATCTCAGAAGCTATCTTCTGTGTCATTACAATGCCTATCTTTGAAAAATCATCTTCTCCGTTTCCCTCTCTTTCTATAATAAGCGGGTCATAAGGCTTGTCATAGTTCCTTAATATTATCTCTATCTTGTCGCTGTCACGGAAAGCCTTGATATCCATAAATCCCGTTTGATCTATATTTCCCGTTTTTCTGCGGTGTTCAAGATAATCCGCCGAGATCTCCTCCATGCAAAGCGCACTTATCATAGCAATACGTGAAGAAATACCGTTTTCAAGGAAAAATTTTTGCAGTCTTTCCGAAACAAATGTCACCTGTTGTGCTTCTATGGGAATACTTATATCAAGTACAGTATGACGACCCTCGTATTTATTCAGCACAAGCAGACGGTCAAACGGAACAACGATCTTTTTATTTATCAGAATGAATACCGTATAAAAAACTATGAAAAACGGTATAAACGAATACCCCATTGCAAGCCATATTCCCGTTACACCTATCGCCTTTCCGAGAATTGCCGCAAACACCGGATAAAGAATACTGTCAGGCACTATCGACACCAACATTGCCAGCGTAAGATGATTGGTAGACTCATAAACCGAATTGAATACATACGGTATAAGTAAGATCATTGCACTTATTGCTGTCAGTATCAGACCTATATGCGCACCGTCTGCCGTATCTACGCCATAAAAATGAAGTATCGGCGACTGCAAGACTATCAGTATCAGAGCTGTGGCTGCCGCATAGATCAAACCATATTTAAGTGAAGCTTTAAATGTCCTGCATATACCGTCATTATCTCTTTCCCCGTGCAATATACCAAAAAGCGGCTCACTTGCATAAAGTGTTCCTCTGCCCAGAGTTCTTACAAGTGAATTTATTGTTTTTATCATCGCTACAAGTGCCAGTACTTCCGTACCGTTAGCAAATATCGAAAGAACGATATTATTAACTATCGAGCCGCTGGCGGAATCAAGTATATTGTCTATAGATGACGGCAGCCCTCTGCGCATAAAGTCAAGCGAAGTGATGATATTTTCTTTATTCGGCGGATACAATCGAAATTTAACTTTTATCTTTTTTTGTTTCATCAATATGTATGCCGAGATCATCTGTCCAAAAGCACCCGCTGCCGAACCTATACCGAGTCCTGCGATCTTATATTCTTCGCTTAAAAGTTTAAGTGCAATTACGGATACTGCAATATTAAGCACAACATTTACGACACTGCTTATCATTCGCTCGGTCTGATAGCCGAATGTTGCGCTTACAAGCTGAAAGATCGAACCCACAGCAAAAAATATTATCATAAGACAGGCTGTTTTAAGATACAAACGACCGTATATAACAGCTTGTTCCGTTGCTTTTGCCGCACCCGATATCATAAGCACCGAATCGGTCTTTCCTATACACAGCCCCAGAAATACAAGGTCAACGACTATTGTAAATGCAAGCACAAGAGAGAATATTCTGTTATACCCATCCATATCGCTTTTTCCCATACGTTCAAGCATTTTCAGAAACCCGCCCTGAAGTATCATTCCCGTAAAAGAGAGCATCATTCCTATCATCGGAATACCCATTGCAACCGCAGCAACAGCATCTTTGTTCAAAAAATGCCCCGCAAGTATAGTATCCACCATAAATGTCATGGACTGCACAAAAGCATAGACCTGACAAGACGGCATTACTTTCTTGATCGTACTGACAGATAAAATATCTGATTTTAAATTTGTTTTCATTCCCTATCTCCTTTTAATTTAAACTTTTATACGGTAAACGTCCATAGTATAATTCTTTTTATCCTTTACCATAAAATTATATTATATATAAAAATTATTGTCAACGGTCTGTAAATAATACAAAAAATACCGCCGATAAATTTCATATTTTCTTCATAATTTCTATTGAAAAAAAATTTTATTTTGTGTATACTATATGATGTGTTATTTTGTGAAATATTAAAAGAGGTACAGATATGAAAAGAGTCGATATAATCGTTCCCTGCTATAACGAAAGCGAAGTCATCACAATGTTTTACGAAAATGCCGACAAGGTATTAAGCGAGATAACATCATATAAATTTGAATTTATATTCATAGATGACGGCAGCAGCGACGATACGATAGATAAAATAAAAGGATTTGCAAAAAAAGACAAACGTGTAAAATATATTTCTTTTTCAAGAAATTTCGGCAAAGAAGCGGCTATGTATGCGGGCATGAAGAATTCAGGCGGCGACTATGTACTCATAATAGATGCTGATATGCAGCACCCTATCGAACTTATACATGATATGCTTTCCGCCGTTGAAGAGGGTTACGACTGCTGTGCTGCATTCAGGGCAACAAGAAAAGGCGATCCTTTACTTCGTACATTTTTTACAAGGCAGTTTTATAAATTTACAAATAAAATATCCGATGTAAATATGCCGGACGGTGCGGGAGATTTCAGACTTATGAACCGTAATATGATAAATGCCGTTGTGGCAATGAGTGAAGTACAACGCTTTTCAAAGGGTATATTCAGTTGGGTCGGATTCAGGACAAAATGGATAAACTTTGAAAATATCGAAAGAGCGGCAGGACAGACAAAATGGAGCTTCTGGAAGCTCTTTATGTATGCAATTGACGGAATAACCGCTTTTTCGACCGCTCCGCTGCGCTTTGCTTCCGTCGTAGGTTCATTCGTTTCCCTCAGTGCATTTGTTTTCCTTATATATATAATAATAAAAACACTTATTTTCGGTCCCGATGTCGGAGGATATGCCTCAACGATAACCGTAATACTTTTTATCGGCGGCATAATAATATTATCCTGCGGGATTCTTGGCGAATACGTTGCCAAAATATATATGGAAGTCAAAAACCGCCCTATATATATAACGAAGACAAGCAATATCGGTGAATCGTCCGGGGAGGATAAAGATGGGGATAATTAAAAAATTTTTTAATCGTGAAACAATAAGTTACCTCATATTCGGAGTGCTTACTACCGTTATTGCCTATGTGACATATTTTATATTCGACAGACTTTTTGCAGGGGCAAATATAGGCGGTTTCCCGATAACCACAGAACTCTCCACTCTCCTTTCATGGATATGTGCGGTGGCATTTGCCTATATAACAAATAAAATATTTGTATTCGGCTCAATGTCCTTTGAGAGAAATCTCATATTAAGAGAGATAAGAGATTTTGTTGCCGCAAGGATATTTTCCCTTGTTTTTGAGATGATATGGATGTTTGTGTTTGTTGACATACTGTATAACTATCTTACCGATATATTCCTGCTCGAATGGGCATCTTCCGTATCGGGTGCGATATACAGCGATGTATATAAAATGTGTGCGAAAATAGGTGCAAATATATTTGTGGTGATAATGAATTACTTTTTCAGTAAAATGATAATATTTAAAAAAACGGAGGGTGTGTCTGAAAGTGAAGAAAATTAAATTTGATGATATTAAATTTGTTCTTTTGGCGGCAGTGCTTGGATTCGTGCTGTTCGGAGTAGTATTTTATATGTTGGGATTTTATCCTTTCGGCTCAAATACGATGATGAAAGTCGATCTGTATCATCAGTACGGTCCGTTCCACGAGGAATTCAGAAAGAAAATATTAAACGGTGAAAGTCTGCTCTATTCATGGGAGGGTGGGCTTGGTAAAGAAATGCTTACACAGATAGCTTACTATACCGCAAGCCCTGTCAGCTTTCTTATGCTTCTCTTCCCTCAGAGGCTCATGTCCGATGCAATGGCACTGTTCGTGCTTATCAAAGTCGGTGCGGCAGCAGGATTTTTCGCTCTCTATCTCAAATTGAGATTCGGAAGAAATGATATATCCATCGTCATATTTTCTGTTTTGTACGCTTTTATGAGTTACATATCCTGCTACTACTGGAATATCATGTGGCTTGATGCGATAGCCTTTTTCCCTATGGTCGCATACGGCATAGAGGAGCTTGTACACAAAGGGAAAGTCGGGATATACGGTATCTTCCTTGCACTTAGTATAATAGTGAATTTCTATATCGCATTCCTTGTATGTGTATTTGCGGTGCTTTATTTTGCGGTAGTGCTTTTTTCGACCTACAGCTTAAAAAAAGACGGAAAGACTATTCTTTCAAGAATAGGTCGGTTCGTTCTTGTATCATCTCTTGCAGGCGGCGTATGTATGTTCCTTGAAATACCTACGGTCATAGCACTCGGAAGGACATCTACAAGCGATTCTTCATTCCCCGACATGAAGATATACGAAAATATATATCAGGTAATAACAAATCACTTTTTCGGTGCAAGACCTGTCGTTCTCGGACGAAATGAGGACTTGCCGAATGTATACAGCGGAGTGCTTACGATGCTGCTTATGCCGCTTTTCTTCCTTAATAAGAGGATAGCGACAAAGGAAAAAGTGCTTTACGGTGTATTCATAGCTTTTATGATAGTGTGCAGCTGCGTTAATACATTCGACTATCTTATACATGGTGCGCATTTCCCGTCAAATCTGCCCCACAGATATACATTTATATACAGCTTCGTACTCATCGTAATGGCTTACAGGTCATTTATCGAGATAAAGAATTTCAAAATATCGACTCTCTGGAAATTCTTTGCCTTCTATACAGTCGTTATTCTCGTAACAGAAAAACTCATAGCTCCGAATTATGATAAGATAGACCTCGTTCTCAGTGATTCCGAGCTTGCCATAAACATAATACTCATGGGAGTTTATATCGCCGTTGTCAATGAGATTGCAAAACACAAGGGACGCTCAACAAGCGGATTTATATATATCCTTTCGGCAATGGTAATAGTTGAATCCGTAGCCTCCTGCTATCTCGGTATAAGCACGACCTCACCAAATAAAAGAGGCGAATATGTAAAATACCTTGACGGCACGAATGAGATCCTTGACTATATAAAAGAAAACGATCACGACAAGGATAAATTTTTCAGACAGGAATTCAGACGCTTTACGACGATAAACGAGGGTTCGCTCTATCATTTCAACGGCTTCTCTCAGTTCTCCTCCATGGCTTACGGTGCCACCTCCGAGCTTATCGGTGACATCGGTATAGCGGCAACGGGTAACTCCTACAGACTGTATGACCCTACGCCGATAGTCGAGGATATGTTTAATCTTAAATATATAATGAACAAAGACGGAGAAATGGATAAACCGGGACATACACTTCTTTATAAATATGACGGTGTTGAGAGAGATCCGATAATACTTGATGACGGTTCGGAAGAACAGCAGCTTACCTATGACAGCGGTTCGGTTTATTTATACCGTAATGACGAATGTCTGCCCCTCGGATTTATGGTAAATAATGATGTGGAAAAATGGAATACAAAACTTGAAGACCCGTTCAGGATACAAAATCAGTTTGCCGAACTTGCAACGGGCATAAAAGACGAGATAGAAACCGAAATAAAGGTAGAAAAACCGACTTACGAAAATATCAAGATAACGGAAGAGGACGAGGAAAAAAATTACTATAAATATGACCTTACCTATCCAAACAGTACAAAGGCAATACCGAAAGTAATGACATCTCTTTTCAATCCGAAAGAACAGAATGTATTTCTCTATGTAGATGCGGGAAATGCCAAGAGGGTAATATACACGATAGACGGAAAGAAAGAGGACAGAGAATTAAGTGCCGGAAAGAGTTTGTTTGACTGCGGTATTGTGCCTGCAAATACTACGATAAATGTTGAATTTACCCTTGACCGAAAGGGTGAATTTGAAAAAACATTCAGACAAAACGGCAATTTTACCATTCTTGCGGCAGGCTATAATCAGGATACTTATAAAAAGGTATATGACAAACTCAACGAACATACAATGAATGTTGACGAATACGGCGATACATGGATAAAAGGAACTGTAGACGGTGGAAACGGCGGACTTCTCTTTACATCTATTCCTTATGACGACGGCTGGAGCGTAAAGGTGGACGGCGTAGAAAGAGAAACGAAAAAAATAGCAGGCGACGGTCTTATAGGCGTCGATATTGAAAGCGGCGAACATAAGATAGAATTCAATTACTATCCGTCGGGATTCAATATGGGCTGTATTATAAGCGTAGTTTCGCTCATACTCAGTATAGCTTATGCTCTTTATCTGAAAAAGACCGCAGCCCCTTTGCCTTCCGAAAAAGAAGAAATAAACGATGCCGTTATCGCAGAAGAAAAAGATGAAGAGATAAACCAAAAGAAAAAGAAGAAAAAGAAAAAATAGAAATAAAAATAAAAATATGGGTGCGAAAAATTACAAGTTTTTGCACCCATATTTTATGATCAAGTAACTTTAATAAAATTTCTCAATTCCCTCCTTTTCAAACTGTCATAAACGTATTGACAAATAATATACGAAGTGATATAATTCTTAATTGGTTAGCTTAGTCTAACCAAAAATAAAGAAAAGAGGTCAGAAAATGAAACTTAAACAAAGTATTGCCTTTGCGGCAATAGCATCCTCGATCATCACAAATTCTCTTTGTGCATACTCCGAGGATAACATTATTATCAGCGAACAGACATCGATAGAAACAGAAAGCAATCTATCCGTCGATACGATTGTCAATGCAGATGATCCCGAATCAGCCGAAATATCGGTTTCGGAAAATAACGAGATCTCCGAAGAAACCGAATCAGCCGAAACATCGGTTTTGGAAAATAACGAGATCTCCGAAGAAACAATCTCGGCAGCGGAAAATATATCTGCCTCCGATTCACCGGAAGAGGGCGAATCATCTGTTTCTCAAGAGGCTGAACTTGCCGTTCTCTCTTTTGACGGCGGTAACGGCTCTCCCGAATCTCCCTATCAGATATCAACTCCCGAACAATTAAGCGAAATAAGAACTAATTTAAGTGCAAATTACGTTCTTACAGCGGATATAGACTTATCCGGAATTGAAAATTTTGAGCCTGTAGGAACTTTTGTACCTATGGGACAGAGCGGAGAAGAAGCCGAAATGCCTACCCCCGCCCTTGCGTTTACAGGTATCTTTGACGGTTCGGGACATACGATAAGCAATCTTAAAATAAATATACAAAGCGGCTTCGCTGTCGGATTATTTGGCTGTGTGAGCGGCGGAACGGTCAAAGATCTGAAAATGACAAATGCCGATGTTTCCGCAAGCATGATGACAGGCTGCTGTGTAGGATATTTATTTGACGGCACAGTTGAAAATATAACGCTTGCAAACAGTACCGTAAACGGAACGGAAAGTACAATGGGTACGGATATGATCGGCGGCATAGCAGGTGCAGGTATGGAAAGCAGAATGAATAATTGCACTGCGGAAAATATCACGATAAATTTAGTTTCCGGAAGCGGAAATTCAGGTCTTGCTGCCGGCGGTTTTGAAGTATGCACTTTAAGCGGAGTAAATGCAAGCGGTGTCATAAATGCAGGAGATAACTGCAAGGGACTTGGCGGTATTGCAGGCTGTAATTTTTCGGGTGATAAAATAGAAAATTGTGATTCATCAGTTACGATAAATGCAGGCTCAGACACTTTTCTTGTAGGCGGAACAGTAGGCTATGCAGGAGGTTTTGACAGCGAAACGAATGTAAATAACTGCAATTCCGAGGTAAATATATCTCTTGGCAGCACTTCTTCACGCATAGGCGGTATTATCGGCGGCGGTTTCTTTAACGAATCTTATAAAAACTATTATCCGAATCCGTCAAAATTTAAAGTAAACGGCTGTACATCAAGCGGAAATATAATATGCCCGGATGGTAAAAATATCGGAAGTATCGCCGGATATACTTTACTTTCGCAAGTCGATGAAAATAACACATCAAGCCTTAAAATAAACGGAAACGACGGAAATATCATAGGCGATACCGAAAATTACACAGTATTGAATTCATTGCAGGGAACTTATCAGCAGTTCTTTACAGACGGTGTTTTTGAATCAAAATATGACAAGATATGGCATGATTACTGTGCTGCTGTTGTAGGTGAAAGCAATGCGGAAAGTACGGTTTCTATGCTGAAATATTCCATCGGCGGCAAACTCTACGGAGAAGAAGCTGTCAAAAAATTTTCGGCTTCTCCTGAAACAACGCAGTTTTTCTGTGATTTCACCAACGGATTAAAAACCCTTACGATCAACGGTTCAAATATCAGCGGTACAGACGAAAACGGCAACACACTTTTCTCTCATACATATTACTATGTAGATACGCTTGATTCTCTCGATTATCCGGGATTTACATTCGATGTATTTGCAACAAACGAAGATGCAGGCGAGTTCAGATATTTTGCCTTTGCTCCCGATACACCTGATTCTACTTATCATATAGAATTTCGTTACTGCGGAGAATATGAAGATCTGCTCCGTTTGCTCAGCGGAAAATACGCTTATTGGCTTGCGGCAGGTATCCGGGATGTTGACATAGCAAGTGACATAGTTTCCGAAAAGGTTATCGCTTTATTCTGTACGGAGAATATGAAGTACAGCAATGAAAGAAGTGCAGATTCACTTAAACAGTTAAACGACATAAAAGGAAAATGGAACTGTGATATGACTGCATTTAAAGCTATTCCCGAATATGCAAATGCAGATATGTACATAGAGATAAATGCAGCTGACGGTATCGGAAGAACTTATGTAGATATGACAGGCAGCGGAAATTATTCTCTTGCAAGCGAATTTTTCGCATACACCTATAATACGTCCGAAAACGGCAAAGAAGGCATTTATGTTGTATATACAGATGATGAAGGCGTAAAATACAGCAAATATAAAATATCGGATAATAACGGCATTGAAACTCTTGATTTTTATAGTATTGACGGTGATAAACTGCTCTCCTATTACAGAGAGATTCAAAAAGAAGAAACGACCGAAAGCACCACGAAAGATAATTCTTCAAAAAAATAACACTCAAAAAGATGATACAGATAAAAGTTCATCTTCGGGCGGCGGAAAAAGTTCTTCCAAAGCCTCATCAAATGCCGGTACAGAAAAAGATAATACTGTGATAACTTCTGACAATACCGAAAAAAATAATTACAGCGACAATAACCCAAAAAATGAAGATAAGAGTATCGTCCTTAAAATAGCAAGTCCTTTAGCTCAGGTATTCGGCAAAAGTACATCTGTTTCACAGCCTCCCGTTATAGTAAACGGAAGAACGATGCTCCCTATAAGATTTATAGCGGAAAACACAGGCTATAATACAGAATGGTCACAGAACGATAAAAAAGCAGTAATAAGTCTTGATGATAATGTAGTCGAAATACATGAAAATTCCGATATAGCATATATCAACGGAGAAGAAATTAAAATAGATTCAGCAGCATTTAATAATAACGGTACACTCTTTGTTCCTGCAAGATTTATTTTTGAAGCCTTTGGTGCAGATGTTTTATGGAACGCAGCGGATAAGAGCATTTCAATAAATTTTAAATAAAAAAATCTAATCAAGACCCCTGAATAAAGCACATTTTTATTCAAGGGTCTTATTATATCAGATAGTTGTAAATAAATTTGCCTTCCTTATTTTGAACCTCGGCATTGCCGCCCCTCATGGTCTATATAAAAATCATCTTTATATATAAGTTCTTCTATCGGCACTATCTCATATCCCTTTCCCCTCAGCCCGTCTATTATATCCACCAGTGCATCTGGAGTATACTTCGCATCATTGTGAAATAATATTATCGACCCGTTTCCGAGATGCTTGTGTGAAAGCACCCTCTTCACCTCATCATTTGCAGGGTATTCTTTCCAGTCAAGGCTGTCAATATCCCATTGTATCGCATAATAACCGCACTCCCTTACAGCCCGCAGTACCGTATCATTATATTCTCCGAACGGCGGTCTGTAAAGCTGCATCGTAACACCGCATAATTCATTTATCTTGTTATGTACCGTCATTATCTCGTTTTTGTTTTCTTCAAGTGATAAATGACTCCCGTGAGGGTGTGTATTGCTGTGATTTCCAAGCGTATGACCCTCGTCATTTATTTTCTTCACAAGTTCGGGATATTTGTCTATCCAATATCCGCAGAGGAAAAATGTCGCCTTTACATCTTTTTCTTTCAGTATAGATAAAAGTTCCTCCGTATGCGAGCTTCCCCATGCAGCATCAAACGATATTGCGACCTTTTTTTCGGGTGTGTCCACACAATAGATTGGCAGGTCTTTTTTTGCGGCGGAAACGGCAAGTATCTCTTCCCCTTTTATATTTGCCTGCACAATAGGTCTTACGATACACAGCGAACAAAATATCACCGCAAATACAAAAATTATACATTTCACCTCTTCTTCTATTCTGTGACGGCGTGGCTTGATCTCTTTTTCGGACATGGCTCTCCTCCTTGAAAACGTTCCTGTTTTCTTAATATGTATTCACTGTCACAAAACAATATTACAATATCCCTGTTTTTTTCTCCTGTAATGGTTTAAAATTAAGATAGAATCAATCATAACTTGGAGGTTTACCTATGTCGTATTATGCTTACATAAGAGTTTCAACGAAAGAACAGAATACCGACAGACAGCTTATAGCCATGGAAAAGCTGAATATCGGAAGAAAAAATATTTATATTGACAAACAGAGCGGAAAAGATTTTGAAAGAAAGAATTATATCAGATTAATGAAAAAACTGAAGCCCAATGATGTGCTTGTTCTGAAAAGTATTGACAGACTTGGAAGAAATTACACCGAAATAATAAATCAATGGCAGTATATCACAAAAGATCTGAAAGCCGATATAATCGTGCTTGATATGCCCCTGCTCGATACCACACGAAGCAAAGACCTTTTAGGCACTTTTATAAGCGACATCGTATTGCAGCTTTTAAGCTATGTAGCTGAAAATGAGCGTATAAGCATACGTCAGCGTCAATTGGAGGGAATAGAAGCCGCAAAGCGTAAAGGTGTCCGATTCGGCAGACCGAGGAAATTCATTCCAGCTAACTACAAAAACATCTATAAACAATACCATAAAAGAAAAATCACAAAACAGCAGGCAAAAGAATTGATCGGCTGTGGCGAAACCACCTTTTATAAAATGATGAGAGAATTGAACTGAATTCCTTTAATTAGCATTGACAAAATCCGTTTTTTTGCATATAATTAAATTGAGTAAAGAATTACTCATTCAAATGTTTGTTGCTGCTCGATACGCAACTCAAATAAGGTCGAGTTCAAATTTTCTGTCGCTGCTCGATATGCGACTAATTAAAAGATCGAGTTCAAATTTTTTGGAGTTCTGTTCTTTTAGAATGGAACTCCTTTATTATTATGAGGTATAAATAATGGACACAGGTCATTTTTACTACATAAAAGATCAGTATTTTATAGATTTTCCCGATCCAATGCTTATGCAAAATAAAGAAACACTCAATGGCAAAAGCCACGATAGACCGTGCTTTTACGCATTAAAATCAGATTCCGATATTTACTGGATGATACCTTTTTCTTCTCATGTAAATAAATTTCAAAAAATATATAATACTAAAATACAGCGTTACCACAAATGCGACACGCTTGTTTTTGGAGAGGTTCTCGGTTATCAAAAAGTTTTTCTTATTCAAAATATGTGTCCGATAACAGATTCATATATAAAAAACGAATACATAGATGCCAAAACAAATATACCTGTAAGAATTGACGGTCGCCTTGAAAAAGAACTTATTACAAAAGCAAGCAGGGTTTTGGCATTACAACGTAAAGGTATAAATTTGATATTTCCCGATGTTTTAAAAATTGAAGCAGAGTTAAAATCCAAGCATAAATAAATACAAAACTTGGATTTTTTCCGATAAATAAGATTCCGGATGTCATACACACTCTCGACATTATTATTTCCTTAGTATATCACACAATCAAGTGTCATTATTGCAGTTTTTAAGCTATGTAGCTGAAAATGAGCGTATAAGCATACGTCAGCGTCAATTGGAGGGAATAGAAGCCGCAAAGCGTAAAGGTGTCCGATTCGGCAGACCGAGGAAATTCATTCCAACTAACTACAAAAACATCTATAAACAATACCATAAAAGAAAAATCACAAAACAGCAGGCAAAAGAATTGATCGGCTGTGGCGAAACCACCTTTTATAAAATGATGAGAGAATTGGACTACAGAAAATAATTTTAATAAAAAAACTACGCAAATAATATAGTTTTATATTTGCGTAGTTTCAATAGTATATTTCATGATTCTAATTCCCCAAACAACTCATTAACACTGTTAAATTTTTTACTGTAGGGATCATTCATCATCATTTCTGATTCGTGAATAGCATTTAAAGTTTCAGCATTTGGCTTATCGGGAAACATATTATTAAAAAATACGATAAAACTTTTTATTTGTTCATCATTCATACTATCTATTATACTATATGCAATTTTCCTTGTACTCATATTTGTCAGTCCTTTCAATTCATGTATTTCCGATACGGCTGTATTTTGATATCCGTTGGGAATATCATCTTGTTTTATAATAAACAACATTAAAACATCATTTATTATATAATAGTAAAAAAACTTGATTTAGTCAATAATTTTTTTTAGAAAAGATATCTCCGCCCCCTCAAATTCCCCCTGACCTGTTTTTAATTGAAAAAGCTACGCAAATAAATACAATTTTATTTGCGTAGCTTTTATTAATGCCTGTTGTTTATATTTTGTCAAATATCTTCGTAGTTAACTATTTCAAGTGATTCAAGCGTCAAAGGAGAAGCTGTTGTAGCACTTAAATTCATAATATTTTCCGAATTGAAAGTAATAAATTCAAATATCGGTTTTGCATAATCTTTTTTCATTTCTAAAGTACCCCCTATATATTATTCCAAAGAAACTGTTATTGTCTGAATTTTATCAACAATACCGTTACCCGAAGCATTACTTATTTCAACTGCATATAAATAATCATCAGCAGTTGCAGAATCTAAAAATGCCGTTGCATCATAATTCTTGTCTATAGTAATATTTTTATATACAGTTGAGCTTGTTTTACTTCCTTTTGTATAAGCAAGTTTTAATGTATCTTTGGTTTCTGCATCTGCTTTTGAAACAACTGCTACAGCATAGTATTTTCCATTGTATGAAACAACCGCTACATTCGTTGTAGCTGTTGCCTTTGTGATTTCAACAGGTTTATCCACTATTTCTATGCTGTCGATATATGCACTGTAATATGAATCAACAGGATCATCAATCGTTATTACTGCCGCAGGTGCAGCTGTATATTCAATTGTACATCCAATACCATGGCTATTTGACTCATTAATATTAACTACAACTTCTTGATTTGCATTGTCCAAAGGTACTGTAAATATCGTCTTTGAATTAGCCTGCCCATTGCTTGATGCAAATTTACCATTTCTTGTGTTGCCACCAACATTATATGATGCTGTTGCATTTACAGTTATTCCTTTGTATACAGCTGTTTTTTTCTCTATTGTAACATTATTAGGCATTGTTGTACCAGCATCGGTTTTATCCCATTTAGTTATTTTAGTCCCTGTAAGGTCAAGTTCTTTAGTTGTTTCAGATGCCAGTGTTAAAGTTGTTTCATTTATTTTATATGCAGAAGTCTTATACCCTTCATCATCAAGCACAGATATCTTATAAGTTACCCCCTGCGGAAGAATTACTTCAAATGCATCTCCGTTTTTAGTCGCTGTATAAACAAGTGTATTATCTGTGCTATTTATAAATTTTATGTCACTTGTAATACCAAGAAGTGGATCTGGCGATATAGTAACTTTTGTTGTAGGAGTTTTTTTAACAGTGATATCCTGTGTTACATTTTCTCCGTTAACTGTAATCTCATCAGGAGATACTGTGCATAATGGATCGCTTATTGTTACAGGATATGTTTTTCCGTCTACAAGTTCAATGCTATAATTTTTTTCATCATCAATAGATAACTCTTTGTTATTTATTGAAATTGTCGCTTCACCATAATCATCGCCTTTTATTTTCCCACTGACAGTATATTTTGTAGCCAGTTCGCCGGATTTCAGCGTAACAGATTTAATATAAACAGTCGAATCATAAGTATTATATATAGCATAATTTCCAGCTTCCTCTATTTGGCTAAAAGTAACTACATTGGTTTCTGCATTTTTTGTTGTCTGAGTATCAAATGCCGTAGCATCAGATACGTAAAGATCTTTGTCTTTATTAGCTAAGTCCAAGCCATCTATACGAATCATTTTTAAATTTACATTATTGTCTGTCTGTACAATAGAAACTGTATCACCGGATTCAGCTGTTATACCAATATAATAAGGTGTATTGGTTTTTCCTGTTACATCGTAACTGTTAGATATTTTTTTCTTGTCTAAAGCAGAATCAAATTTAGCACCTTTATCAGCAGTGCCTCCACTATTATGAACCGCCTTAATATGCGTTCCGTTTTCCCATGCCTTTTCTCCTGTCTTTGAAAAAGTCAACGTTTCATCATACGCCATAGCTGCAACACTTGACAATAACATAATTGTGCTTGTTACTGTAGCTGCAGCTATCGTCTTTAATAATGATCTTCTCATTTTAAAAATTTCCTCCTTGTTACCTATTTTTTGCTTTTTAGTAAACTATAATTTGCAAATTAATCAATTTTACGGTAATTGATAAACCGTCCTCCCCCTATCCTCCTTATATTTACTCG
This sequence comes from Bacillota bacterium, assembly GCA_017483905.1. Taxonomy (GTDB): domain Bacteria; phylum Bacillota; class Clostridia; order Lachnospirales; family CAG-274; genus RGIG4831. The sequence goes on along the minus strand of JAFUUG010000451.1, from coordinate 235 downwards.
GTCTTGCCTGTACGTCTATCCTGCAGAGAAAGTCATACCTCAAAACCTGTATTTATGCAAACACCCAGCAGGTGAAATACATACAACATCAAATCTTCCCCTCATATTTAAGTTGCCTATACATTTTATCAAAAGTATTCGGACTTGCCCCGATAGCCGAACGGGCGGCATTTTTATTTATTTCGCCGTTTTCGAGTTTTTTGAATATTTCTATATAGTCATCGGGTTCATATTT
>JAFUUG010000450.1 GCA_017483905.1 Bacillota bacterium | reverse complement strand
TCCATAGAGGCTGCAAGAGCTGGCGAACAGGGTAAGAGTTTTACGGTTATAGCTACGGAGATACGACGACTTTCAGAGCAGTCAAAAAAGACAGTTTCTGTAATTCAGAACTTTACGGCTAACATCCAGAACTCTATTACAAAGACGGGTTCGCACAGCAAAGATTGTATAAAGGCAATAAAGAATGAACTCGAAGAACTCGATTCTATCAAGGAGCATATTTCTCAAATTAAGGAAACACTTGATAGGGCTAATTAATGATAATAATTTGCAGTAGGGGGGTGTTGTATTTCAACACCCTCTATTATATATAGGGAGCAAAGTTTTATGATGCCTGAAATGATAATATTTGATTATGGCAAAACACTTTTTAAAGAGGGTGAATTTGTCAGAAAAAAGGGAATAAAGGCGGTCATTGAAAAGGCTGTCCGAAATCCTATGAATATTGATAGTGATACTATCGAAGAATTTGCAAAGGAACTTGATGCCGAGATCGGTCGATTTGATCCCCAAAATAAGGAGAATTTTAATCTGGAAGTACATAATCATTCTTTTATGAATTATTTATATGAATATTTCGGACTTGAATTTGACTTGTCCGTTCCGGAGCTTGAAGAGATATTTTGGAATAATGTTTGTGAGGTATCACCCACGGAAAACGTAAATGAACTGATGGAATATCTGTATAAAAAAGGTATTCGTACAGGCGTGATAAGTAATATATCAATAAGCGGTGCGGCATTGAAAAAGAGAATAGATAACGGAATAAAGCATCATTTTGAATTTATTATAGCAAGCAGCGAATATGTTTTCAGAAAACCGTCAAAAAGGCTGTTTGAACTTGCACTCAGAAAAGCGGGATCAAGTGCCGATAAAGTATGGTACTGCGGTGATAACCCTTATTTTGATATGAAAGGTGCAAATGATAGTGGGTTATATCCGATATGGTATACATATAATAAAAAAGATGAGAATCTTTCATTTGAGAATCTTCCATTTGAACATCTTCACATATGTAACTGGAATGAATTGATAGAATATATAGAAAAAATGACTGACAAGAAATGAGTTGATGTTTGTATGACAGGTATTGATGCTGTTTCGACGGTTTTTATAAGGCTTTTGTTATCGATTCTTCTCGGAAGTCTTATAGGGATAGAGCGTGCAAGGAAGAGAAGACCCGCCGGTCTTCGTACATTTGCACTTGTTTGTATAGGTGCTACGATGGCTATGCTTACAAATATATTTGTGGTGCTTAAATATGATTCCGGTGATATTACAAGGATCGCAGCACAAGTGATAAGCGGTGTGGGTTTCCTCGGTGCAGGTACTATAATCGTTACGGGAAAAAACAAAGTCAGAGGACTTACAACGGCGGCAAGTCTATGGGCAACGGCATCTCTTGGACTTGCGATAGGTGCCGGATATTATGCGGCATCTTTTGTGGGATTCATTGTAATAATACTTGCAAATACGTTGATGCACAGACTTGATGAGTTGTTTATGACGACAAATGAATTGGCAGCAAACGAAAATAAAATATTGAGATTTCATATTGAGATATCGGATAAAAAAGCGGTTTATGATATTTTTGAATTTTTATCAAAAAATGATATAGTCGTGTCAAAATATAAGCTTGAAAAGAAAAATGAAGAATTATTTTTATTTGATCTGAAAATAATTCCAGGAAACAAGGATATAATCAAAATAAAGGCAAATATAAGCTGTTCTGATGCTCTTGTGAGTATTGAAGAAATTGTATGAAAAGGAGAAAAAATTATGCTTGATTTTACATATTATAATCCTGCCAAAATAATTTTTGGCAAGGAAAGCGAAAATAATGTTGCTCAGTATATAATTCCTTACGGAAAGAGGGTACTTCTGCATTATGGGCAGGGATCTGTAAAGAAAAGTGGGCTTTATGACAGAGTTGTTAAAAATCTTAAAGAAAACGGGATATATTTTACGGAACTTGGCGGTGTAAAGCCTAATCCGAGATTATCTCTTGTTCGGGAGGGCATAGAGATATGTAAAAAAGAAAAGGTCGAGTTTATACTTGCGGTAGGCGGCGGAAGCGTTATAGATTCTGCTAAGGCGATAGCCGTCGGAGTGGAAAATGACAGAGATATATGGGATTTCTTTGAAGACAGAACGATTGCAATTGAAAAGGCACTGCCGATAGGAGTCATATTGACTATAGCTGCGGCAGGCTCAGAAACAAGTACAAGCAGCGTTATAACAAATGATACGAACGGTCTTAAAAGAGGTATAAGTTCGGTTGCATATATTCCTAAATTTGCAATATTGAATCCTCAGCTTACCTGTACTCTTTCTCCATATCAGACAGCTTGCGGGTGCGTGGATATGGTTGCTCATATGTTTGAGAGATACTTCTGTAATGTCGATAACGTGGATTATACGGACAGAATGATAGAAGTGGCAATAGGATGCGTTATAGATAATTCTGTTAAAGCACTTGAAGATCCAAATGATTACAATGTGAGAGCGGAAATAATGTGGGCAGGAACACAAGCACATAATAATATACTCGGTGTCGGTCGTGTATGGGACGGAGGATGTCATCAGATAGAACATGAACTCAGTGGAATGTTTGATATAACACATGGAGAGGGACTTGCTATAGTTATACCTGCATGGATGAAATATGTATCAAAGAAAAAGAATGATAAATTCTTACAGTTGGCAAAGAAAAGTTTCTTTGTGGATACAACAGAAGAAATGATAGAAAAAATAGAAAACTGGTATAAGAATATGGGGCTTAAAACAAGATTGTCGGAAATTGGGATAACAGAAGATTCTTTTGAGAAGCTCGCAGATCAGTGCTTTATAAACAGAGATACGATAGGAAATTTTTATTCTGTTGACAGGACGGATTTCATAAATATATTGAATATTG
>JAFUUG010000449.1 GCA_017483905.1 Bacillota bacterium | reverse complement strand
GTTACTTACAAGAGTTCCAATATATACCTTATCGTGTAGGATACGGGATATTCTTCCTGCCTCCCAAAGACAACCTATCTTTCTTCCAAGCCGTTGTTCTTTTGCGGTATATATACCCTCTTTATTGAGAGTTTGAGCAATTTTGCTGTATTTCATTCCTGCGTCAGCCATTTCAAATATACGCTTTACAACCCTTGCAGTTTCTTCATCAACAAAAAGTTCTTTTTTTACATTTTTGTATCCATAAGGTGCAACGCTGCCGATAAAATAACCTTTACTTTGATTTATCCTCGCTACTGATTTGATTTTTTCAGATAGATCTCTACTGTAATTCTCATTCATCAAGTTCTTAAAAGCCACTTCCGTTCCTGCTGTTCCAATGTTGTTATTACTGTCATATCTGTCATTTACGGCAATAAACCGTACATTTAACACTGGGAATATCTGTTCAAGATAATCACCTACTTCAATATGATTTCTGCCGAAGCGTGACAAATCTTTGACTATAATGCAGTTTACAGTGCCTTTTCTTACTTCCTCAAAAAGTTTTTGAATACTCGGTCTTTTGAAATCTACACCCGAATAACCGTCATCGCAAAATTCAATTATTTTGCCGACACATAATTCCGACTGATTGGCTATATACTCTTTTATTATCGCTCTTTGTGCCGATATGCTGTTACTTTCCGATTTGCCGAACTCATTTTCATCATCTTCCGAAAGCCGTAAGTACATTCCGATTCTGTAACTCATTCTTCAGACATCTCCTCACCGTAAAGTATTTCATCAAAAGAACTAAACACATCATTAAAAGTAAACTCCACATCTATTCGTTCTTTGGAATAAACCGTTATCTTTTTTACAAGAGAATAGATATATTCATCGTCATTAAAACTTTTTTCATCAGAAAATAATCTTTCAAGTTTTTCATCAAGAAGTGTCAGTTCATCGGCTTTTTTATTTTTACAAACCAAAGTGTTAAGCTCCTTTTCAATTTTCGAGTATTCTCTGTTATATTCTGCTTTTATAAATACAAACTCTGCAAGTGAAACAGTTTCTGCCTTAAAATCCTGATAAAGTGTTGATATTTTAAGTTCAAGCGTTTTCAAGTTTTTCCGCAGTAACGAGATTTCTTTATTTCTTTTATTTGTTATATCCTTAAAGTATCTCGAATTCCGTATTTTATCGACAATAGCCTTTTTATCTTCAAACACACACATAAAGTTATGAAGCAATTTCACGATAATCTCTTTTACGGCTTTCTCACTTACCGATATTCTGCAAAGTTCCTTAAGTTTACGCCTGTTACTTTGACAGTTGAATGACGGTTTATCAGAATAAACTTCTCGCTTATTCAGTTCATAACCGCATTTGCCACAGTATATTTTACCTTTAAGATGGTTTAATTTGTTAGGTCTTTTGCATATCGTTTTTTTCAAACCTTGTATATATTCGAAGTCCTCTTTGGAAACAAGAGCCTGATGGAAGTTTTCAGCAACTATCCATTCATTTTCATCTTTCAAGCGTCTGTTTATACCGTCGATTTTACTTGTAAAGGTCTTACTTTGCACCAAATCGCCTGTATATATTCTGTTCGAGAGAATATCTCTTATATTTTTGGTGAACCATTTGGAATCTTTATGTTTTATATATTTTGTGCCGTTGCTTTGCATATATAAATATCTGCCGGGTGATGGTATAGCAAGATAATTTAGCATATTTGCTATTTCCCCCATTGTTTTTCCATTTCTTCTTAATCTGAATATCATTTCAACAACAGGAGCATTCTCATCGGGTATAATGCCTTTTCCGTCGGCTGTTTTTTTATATCCGTAGCCAACATTTGAAATCATAATATAACCCATATTTCTTCTGGCTTCTATACTTGTGTTTATCTTCTTTGCAATATCACGCACATAAAACTCATTCATAAGGTTCTTGAAAGCATTTTCAACCATTTTGCTGTTAAAATCGTCCCTTATACTATCGTAATTATCGTTTACCGATATAACTCTTATTTTCAAAAAAGGAAACACTTTTTCAAGATAATTCCCGACTTCGACAGAATTTCTGCCTATTCTTGATAAATCCTTTACAGCAATGCAGTTGATTTTACCCGATTTTATATCCTCTATCATTCTTTCCCAGTCGTTTCGAGAAAAATTTACACCTGAAAAACCATTATCCGAATATACCTCAACTATGTTTACATCGGAAAAACTTTCAAGCGATTTTGTGATATAT
>JAFUUG010000448.1 GCA_017483905.1 Bacillota bacterium | reverse complement strand
TATTCAAAGACGGATAACTGCAAAAACGTAAAGGAATTTATAGAAGAAAACGCAAGAATAAGCAAAGAGATCGGTATGAACGGGATATTTCCTTTTTATATCTCCGTCGATCACAGAAATGAGGAAAAAGAACTTCTCTACCTTGACAGCACATATTATATTTATGAAAGTACATATTTTAATAAAGAATTATTTCCGAATTTTGAAACGGGATTTGTGGAGTATGCGGAAAAAATATTTACCGAAAGCGGAGAATCACCTCAGGAATCAAATGAAAACGCAAGAGAACTCTTCAAGCTGCTTGAATTTCTCTCTTCAAACGCTAAAAATGATGTGACACGCCCGAAGGAAGATATATATTCGTTAAGCGAATTTGATGAAATAATGACGAATGTCGATATAAAAGATGTTCTCTCTGCCTTATCTATTGAAGATGCTTCGGAGGCTGCGATATGCGATATGCAGTTTGAAAAGATACTTAACAATATGCTTACGGAGGAAAATCTCGATGTATTGAAAGCATATTCAAAATTTGCAATGATAGATTTTTATGCACCGTATCTTTCGGAAAATATTGCAAAGGCAAAAAGGGAGTTTGAGGAAAAAGCAGAGAATATATCCCGTGATGAAAAAAATGATGAGGATATGTTTTCTTTTGCAAAAAAGTATCTCGATGATGAACTTGCGGAAATTTATATAAATAAATATATAAGCGAAGAAGAGATAAAGGATATTGATTCTCTTTTTTGTGAATTAAAGGAAATATATAAGAAAAAAGCAGAGTTAAACGGTGATATAAGCGAAAAAACAAAATCGGCGGTCAAAGAAAGGCTTGACTCTCTTGCACTCGTAATGACTTCGGAAAACAGTGATGAAACGCTTTACGATAAAAAGAACTCAACGATTGCGGACAATGTTATAAGCATACGGAGCGAAGAATATGAAAGCTATCTTACATGGCATAACGGCAATGATAAGATATGGCGTATAAACAGGGCAGATGTTGAGGCATATTATGATATTACGCAGAACTGTATTTTTATTCCCGTCGGGCTGATAAAAGAGCCGTTCTATTCAAAAAGCTATACGAAAGCCGAAAAGCTTGGCGGTATAGGAAGTATAATAGCGCATGAGATTGCCCACTCGATAGACGGCGGCGGCAGAATATATAGCGAAAATACCGAAAGCATAAGCAATAACTGGGAAAAGGAAGATATAGAAAAATTCAAGGAAAAAGCGAAAAAGGTCGAACTTGCTTATAGGAGAGAAAAAGGTGAGGATGAAATATCCGTAAGTACACTGAAAGAAGATATTGCTGATATTTCGGGGATGTCCTGCATAATTTCTGCCTGCGGAAAGGAAAGGTACAAGCTGAGAAAAATGTTTGAGAAATATGCGCAGATATGGTATGCGGTAAAGACGGAAGAATACGGAAACTTCATGGCGGTATATTCGGATCATTCGCCGGAAAGATACAGGGTCAATACGGTGCTTAAAAATTTTGAGGAATTTAAGAGCGCATATAATATAACCGAAAATGACGGAATGTATCTCGATAAAGAGGATAGTTTGAAAATATGGTGAAAAACTTGAAATAAATTTTAAATAACAGTTGCAATTTATATATGGTTTCTGTTAAAATATAAAAATGTAATCTATTCAATAGAAAAATTCAAGAGGTGTAATAATGTTTGCTTTTTTAGAAAAGTTATTCGGTAACTACAGTGATAAAGAAATAAAGAGAATAATGCCGCTTGTTGCAAAGATAAACGACCTTGAATCTACGATGCAGGCGTTATCAGATGATGAACTGAAGGCGAAAACGCAGGAGTATAAAGAAAGATACCAAAACGGCGAGAGCCTTGACGATCTTCTTCCGGAAGCATTTGCAACGGTACGAGAGGCAAGCGTGCGTGTTACGGGTATGCGTCACTTTGATGTTCAGCTTATAGGCGGTATCGTTCTTCATCAGGGACGTATCGCAGAG
>JAFUUG010000447.1 GCA_017483905.1 Bacillota bacterium | reverse complement strand
ACACCTATAGAGTCATCATCCGAAAGCCTTACTTTATAGCTTCGCATCGAAAGTCTGTGAAGTGTCGGTGCTCTGTTTAGTATTACAGGCACATGCTTTATAACTTCACTAAGCTCAACTTCCTTTTCGGGTTTTATTTTTGTATGAAACTCCATTATCTTTTCAGCCATCGCTCTTGGAAGTCTTACTTCATCAAGTGAAAGAGTCGGATCCGCAACGATTACAGAACGACCCGAAAAGTCCTGCACTTTTTTAAGCATATCATCACGAATATGCCCTTGCTTTGTGGAAGTATACTCAAATATAGACTTTCTCTTTCGATTTCTGTCTCTAACTCGTGTGCGCTCCTCACGCTGCATTTTAGTATTTGAAACAAGAAAATCAAAAGCATACTGTAAATCTCTGTACTTTTGAGCATAAACCATAGGCTCATGCACTCCCGATATTTTCCTCAAAGCGTTATCAGCTCTCAGAATCTCCGCATATAACGCAGTAAGGCTGTCACTTCTTCCGTCTATCATAGGACGAAGACCTCTCGGAAGAACTCTGACGGTTTTCGTATAAAAAGCATCAAGAATACTTTCGTCCATTCGCAAAAGTGCCGTTATTTTTGAATCGGGATGATTTTTAATGTAATCATATTTGAACCAATCGACCATAGTATCAATATCCGATGCTTTTTCGGTAAACATATTTACGCAAAGAGTATAATCGTAAAGAATATTTCCATGTCCTTCCGACTTATAGACTGTTACGGGATTTTTCTCTATTTTCTTCTTTGTGTAAAACCTTTCGGCTATAATGTTCTCAGCTTCCAAGATTATCTCTCGCTCAATATCGTAGTTATTTGCAATATACTCTATTATCTCTCCACCGTAAAGGTAAGATTCCCGTGCTTTTGCTTCTCTCGCAAGAATATACTCCTCGGTATATGTATCAAAAATAACCTGTCCCGATAAAATATCGTTAAACTGCGAAGTCGAAAGACCGAGTATCTTTTTTGCGATACCGTTATCTGCTCCCGTAAGCAGTGTATTTACAACAGGAACGGAAAGGCTTATGTAGCTTCTGACCTTATCTTCAAGGATCATTCTGTCTTTAAAATTTTTTGATGTTAAAAAGGCATTGTCACCCATAGCTCCGTTAAGATTAAGACTTTTGGAGCTGTCTGAAAGATTTATCGTATCAATTTCCGTAACAGGTGCAGGACTTTCTGCCATACACATCTCACTTGTTAAAGGAATTAATTTTGCGTTCATAAACTCACCTTCCTGCCCTTTCTCTTTACATAAAATAAGAAGTTATTTTTGTTTGTTTTGATAACACTAAAAATAAACAATTTTTTTATTATTTTATAAACACATTTTGCTTATCAAACATTGAAAATTAATTTTAAACATTTTAAACATATTCATGTATGATATCGGCTATTTTCTCTGCCGAAGTATAGCTCACTCTTTTTATACCGGATAAGTATTGTGCCGTTTCTGAAACATTATCCCGAACAAACAAATCCTTAAATATTTGGTATTCCCTGTTTATTTTCTTTATGCTTATTTCGCTGTTTTCGGATAATTCTCTACCGATCTGCTCTGCCTTTTGACTTTCAAAGAAATACTCATCATTTATGTTCGTATATTCCTCGTCCTTTTTAAGCTCCAGATAGTAAATCTCATTCAAAGCCTTTATTGCCTTACCATAGAGAGAAGCCTTTTTATAAAGTGCTTCAAAAATATCATTTACCCTTATGGCGATCTGCTTTTCTTCCACCGCCTCAACTTTCTTGTTATCCAAAAGGAAGTTGATTATTATCTCTCTCAGCGCATCAAGGTCAATATCTTTTATTATCCTGTGGTATATTGCAGTCTCGGAATATCCCGAAACCACAATATACCTATAAAGTCCAAAATCAGGTCTTACAGGAATATATTTTTCATTAATATCTTTATTTCCCGTAAGCTCGTGAGTTCTCTTTATGCCTGTCCCACTTGTCAGGATAACATTAAATTTAATGGGTATGGATGATGTGCATATATAAGGATCTGTAATAGATCTGTATTCATTTTCTCCATCACTAAACACCATTTTATACCCCGTTATTATCCCCGATACCTTATTGCTATTAAGCTTTATTTTATCGTTGATTGGAGAAAATAACAATTCCGAGAATCCTTTGGACATACTTACAAGAGATTCATTTATCCCCGCATAATTTGTTACATCAAAAACAGATTTAATACTCATGTCCTTGATATTTATGCCTGTTACTGCCGAAAAAGGTATTAGTCCGTCAAGAACGGCAGCTCTGTAAAACAAATATATTTTCTTCATATCATTATTTTCTATATTTTCAAAAACCACCCTTCTTCAGTAAAATAGGAATCAATAAGATATTTTTCGAGCTTTTCTTTTT
>JAFUUG010000446.1 GCA_017483905.1 Bacillota bacterium | reverse complement strand
TTTTTATTATATCTTCGCTCAGGAGAGTATCGGCAGACATATCGAGTTTTATTTTATCATTGTCCACCACAAGTTTTATCTGAACATTTTTAAACTCGCCGCTTTTTTCATCCTGATACACATAATCCGTTCTGAATTCACTAAGTCCCGCCATTTTAATATCCTCCCTTAAATAACCGTTTATGTAACGAGATATATGTAATCTCGCCTATTGCGTATCATTCCTTAAAATTATACATTATATATTATATACCTATTTCAATTTTTTTCAATAATAAGAATTGCCGAAATTTTTTCAAACTTTTTTTAATATTGGTACACTTTTAACATATCCGGGTCTTCGACAGTTAATTGAAGGCTAAAATTTTGTATGCCGCTTGGAAGCGGTAAATTTTTTTAAAAAATATGTTGTGATGGTCTATAATAATCCTCATGCCCCGCAGAGGTTTCACCATCTGTCCCGCCTTATGCGGCATATCAGGACGTAAAGAAAATTGACAAAAGAACTTCTTGAAAAATACCACGGCGGAAGAAAATAGTAAAAAAACAAATACAGCCATTATTTTATTTACAGTTGTAAAGGCATGAATGCAGAGCAAATAATGAAATACAAAAGTAGTCATTGGAGTATAGAAAATAATTTGCACCCGGTATTAGACATGGCATTCAGAGAAGATGAGATCATCAAAAATCGGATTTGTTCATAAATTGTTTACCCATTCAAAAACCGTGAATAAAATTCCAAATACCATTGATTTTTACAACTACATGGTATATAATAAAATAGTATGTTACATTTATATTCAAATATAAATAAAACCTTACTTTAACACAATAAAAGGAGATGACATTATGAAATTTAAACATATGATCGGTGTAATAGGTGCTCTTGCTATATCATCCGCATTATCCTATACGGCATTTGCGGCACAGTACAGTGCAGAAGCAGTCGTATCTGAGGACAAGAGCAAAGTAACGATAGATATTGGCGTAGCTCCCGATGCGGAAGAAACAGATCTTACTATCGCAGGATATGCATTCACGCTTAAATACGATCCTTCCATACTGCAAGTTTCCGAAACAGGAGAAAAAGATATCTTAGGTGATTCTCTCTATGCAGTCAGCAATCTCAACGAAGCAAAAAATGTTATGGTCACTGATAATAATTCGGGAGAACTCACAGTAGCTTATGCTCAGAGCAGTGAAACAAAAATAGATTCCAAAAAGAGTATCGTTTCAGTCACATTTGATGTGCTCAGCAAAAGCAATACGGAAATAGGTGTTGATTTCTTTTCTGTAGCAAATAACGGAGAAACTCTCGATAGTTCTGTAAGCAAAGGCATCACCGAGGCTACCGGCATTGTAAAACTCACAAGTGATATTTATGTAAAAGGTGATGCAACAGGTGATGGCATTGTAGATGCAAATGATGCAGCTCATGTATTTGAACTTTCAACCAAAGAAGCTTACGAATACAGTGAAAAAATAGATATGGACAATGACAAAAAAATAACAGAAAATGATGCGATCATAATACTTCAGGGTGTTCTTAAAGAAGAATTCTGATACTTATAGTAAACGACATAAATAATTGTACTTGTATGTTAAAAGAATAAGTGATATACTTAAGTGTAGAAAGATAAGCGAAGGGAATGGACTTATATGCCTACACGAAAGTATAAAACAAATCCTAATCAGTTACTTGCAGAAGGACAGTTGATTGTCAGTTTAGAGCACTCTTTCAAAATCTCAACTAAAATATTTAAAAATACGAAATATTATGCTATACTGTTCTTATCTTGAAAACTCAATGAACTGGAGGCAATAAAAAATGAACAATATAAGAAGAATTTTCGCCGTATTATTTGTCGTCACGGCAGCTTTGTTAATGAATGTAACAGTATTTGCACTTGAATTTACCGTACAGCCAAATGACGGTGAAGCATATCCGTATGATACCGCTAAAATAACTTGGACTATGGATAGGCAGCCCGTATGGATGGAAATAAGTAACAATGCCGAAACAATAAAACATTGGAGTAATCCTATAGGAACAACCTTTAGCTATGACCTTCCACCTGCGAAATATCCGTAT
>JAFUUG010000445.1 GCA_017483905.1 Bacillota bacterium | reverse complement strand
TAGTAAGCGACATAAAAAATGTCGCTTACTATAACCCTCCGGGGGATGCACACGACTGCGTATAAGGTAGTTAGCCGCTTTGCGGCACGCAGTCGGTGCGAGTAAACGCCCAAAGTACAAGTACTTTTGTCGTTTACTATAAAAAGGCGGAGATATCCTGCACTTATCGGTGTGATCTCCGTCTTTTTGCTATTTAGAAAATTTATTGTTCGGAAAATTTTTTTACGACATACATTCTTATTCCGATAAGGATAAGTGCGATTATCACAGCGGCAAGAAGATCAAGATAGAAATTCGATTGCTCGGTCGTAACTGCTTTTTGAGTTTCCGACTGTACTTGTGTATCTTCTGCTTTCTGTGCGTCGTCTGAAGATATAGCCGGTTTGTTTTCATTTGGTGCTTCACTTGATATTTCGTTTAATATTTCACTTGAATTTTCGTTTTTGGTTTCTTTTGCGGCTTCTTTTGCCATGTCGTAATTTGCCTTTGTCTGAGCCAATGCGTCTTCTGCTTTGGCAAGTTTTTTTTCCGTCTGCTCGAGCATCTCGGGGTACGCTGCAAGGATGTCCTGCATTCCCTCTTCATCGGGGTGCTGCTGAGCATATTCATAGCTGTTCTTAGCCTGAAGAAGCTCTTCACGGATAGCTTCGGATTCAAACTGTGCTTCTTCGTAAGCTGTCTTTTCCTTTTCAATGTCATCGGCAAAAACCGAAAGAGGAAAAAGTATGCAGAGCAGTGATATCACAAAAGAAATAAATATTTTATGTTTCGTGCCTGTTTCCTCCTGTATTATCTGTGCATGGAGAAAGAGTCCATTGCGTAATTTTTGAGGTTATCAGTGATTCGGCGGGTATCTGCCTGATCAATCAGCTTATCTCTTGCATTTCTTGCTTTGAGCTGTTCTTCATAGCTGCTTGGTCCTCCTACGCAGCCGCCCTCACATATCATACCTTCTATGAAATCTTCCGGAAGTCTGCCCGATTTCATGAGAAGAAGTCCTTTCTTACATTCGGCGGCACCGTTTGCCTTGAATATCGTTGCTTCTATCTCCTGATCCGTTTCTTTGAGATACTGGAGAACGGCATTTGTTACACCGCCCGAATTTCCGAAACGCTTGCCGAAGACACTTGATTCCTGATATTCATTTTCGCTTGGTTCAAGTTCAACACCTTTTGCACGCATAATTGCTCGTATTTCACTGTAGGTAAGTGCGGCATCGGCATTGCCCTGTATTTTATGATCCGCTACTTCCGATTTCTTTGAGATACACGGTCCTATGAATACAGTGTAGGCATCGGGATATTTAGCTTTTATCATTCTCGATACACCGCACATAGGGGAAACTGTAGTAGATACGTTGTCATTTAATTCCGGAAAATGCTTGCGTACCATATTTACGAAAGCGGGACAGCAGGAAGTTGTTTTTTTCTTGCCCTCTTTATAGGCTGCCGCCCATTCATCACCCTCGGAGGCTGTTGTCATATCGCCGCCGAGTCCGACCTCTACCATATCATCGAAGCCGATCTTCTTCATGGCGTTTCTCCAGCTTTCCATAGTTATCTTTTCACCGAACTGACCTTCGGTTGCGGGGGCAAGCATTGCATAAACGGGTCTGTCCGATTTAAGAGCATTTATTACATCGATTATAAAAGTCTTTGAACCGATAGCTCCGAAAGGACATTTATGTATACAAAGTCCGCATCGGATGCACTTCTTTTCATCTATTACGGAGATGCCGTTTTCATTATAAGTGATGGCATCGACCGGGCAGGCAAATTTACATGGTCTTTTGAGGTGCGCTATGGCATTGTAAGGGCATGATTTTGCACAAAGACCACATTCTTTACATTTGTTCGGGTCGATTTTTGAGCGTGTTTCACCTGCGGAGATAGCACCGAAACGACAGGCATTTATACAAGCTTTGCCAAGACAGTTCTGGCAGTTATCGGTGACAACGTAACTGGAGATTGGGCAGTCCTCACAGGCAGAACTTATTACCTGAACTATGTTTCCGTCATCTGTACAGCCGGGTGCTTTGCCCTCGACAAGACGGATACGCTGGCGGATTATTTCTCTTTCCTTATATACACAGCAGCGGAACTGCGGTGTTGGTCCGGGTATGATCTCGGCGGGAAGAAAATCACGCTTTTCTTCAAGATCTCCCTCAAAGGCGTGCTTTGCGACCTGAAAGAGAACTTCGTGTTTTATTTTGATAACATTTTCGTCTGCAAACATTTTAATGCCTCCTGTTAAAAAAATCCGATCAAATATTTTTTTTCGGGAAATAATATAGAAAACGATGTTTTTTATTGTAGTTTCCTTATATATATTTTAAACGGAAAAGAGAAGAGTTGTCAATCATTTTTTTAACATTTTGTACAATATGAAAAAAATTCCCTGTTTTTATGACAAATTCTGTTATTTATCACGCTTTACAAAAGACTTAAATAATGATAGGATAAAAATGTAAAAGGTAATTGTGTGATTGAAAGTGAAAGTTTTAACACAAGGAGGGGCACATTATGATACAATATGAGCAGTGGGAAGGCTTTAAAGGCAGACTCTGGAAAGAGGAAATAAATGTTCGCGATTTTATTCAGAATAACTATACACAGTATGACGGCGATGAGAGTTTTTTGACCGATGCTACAGAGGCTACAAATAAATTGTGGGGCAAACTTCGAGAACTACAGATAGAAGAGAGAAAAAAAGGCGGAGTACTGGATATGGAAACGGAAGTCGTTACCGGACTTACGGCTTACGGTGCAGGATATATAGATGAGAGCATGAAAGAACTGGAGCAGATAGTCGGTATTCAGACGGATAAGCCGCTTAAAAGAGCGTTTATGCCTTTCGGCGGAATAAAAATGGCGGAGCAGGCCTGTGAAAACTATGGATATACACCAAATCCCGAATTGCATAAAATATTTACCGAGTATCACAAAACACATAATCAGGGTGTTTTCGATGCGTATACTCCCGAAATGAGAGCAGTTAGGAAAAGCCATATAATAACAGGACTTCCCGATACTTATGCAAGAGGAAGGATAGTAGGTGATTACAGAAGAATTGCTCTCTATGGGATAGATCATCTTATAAAAGAAAAGAAAAAAGACCTTGAAAACAGCAGCTGCAATACTATGACAGAGGACGTTATAAGGCTGAGGGAGGAAATCGCCGAGCAGATAAAGGCTTTAAACGGCATGAAAGAAATGGCTAAGTCATACGGCTGCGATATATCTATGCCTGCAAAGAACGCAAAAGAGGCTGTGCAATGGCTCTATTTCGGTTATCTTGCGGCTGTAAAGACACAAAACGGTGCAGCTATGTCGGTAGGACGTGTTTCCACATTCCTCGATATATATATCACAAGGGATCTTGAAAAAGGAATAATAAGCGAAAAAGAGGCACAGGAATATATAGATCATTTCGTAATGAAGTGCAGAATGGTGAAATTTGCAAGAATAACTTCGTATAATGAGCTTTTCTCGGGAGATCCTACATGGGCAACTCTTGAAGTGGCAGGTTCCGGAGTTGACGGCAGACATATGGTAACGAAAAATGATTTCAGATTTCTGCACACTCTTGAAAATATGGGACCATCGCCCGAACCTAATCTTACGGTGCTTTATTCGTCAAAGCTGCCTGAAACTTTCAAGAAATATGCGGCTAAAATATCTGTAAATACTTCTTCGATACAGTATGAAAATGATGATGTGATGAAAGTCGAATGGGGCGATGACTATTCTATATGCTGCTGTGTATCGGCTACACAGACGGGTAAAGAGATGCAGTTTTTCGGAGCAAGGGCGAACCTTGCCAAGTGTCTTTTATATGCGATAAACGGCGGTATAGATATGAAGACCAATATACAGGTCGCTCCTGCATACAGAGGGGTAACCACCGATGATGTGCTTGATTATGATGATATAATAAAGAAATTTGAGGCTATGATGGACTGGCTTGCGGATACTTATGTGAATACTCTCAATCTTATTCATTATATGCATGATAAGTATTATTATGAGGCTGCGGAAATGGCTCTTATAGATACAGATGTGAAAAGAACCTTTGCAACGGGTATTGCGGGATTTTCACACGTTGTCGATTCACTTTCGGCTATCAAATATGCAAAGGTCAGAATAAGTGAGAGAGATCCCGAAACGGGGATCGCACTTGACTTTGAAACCACGGGAGATTTTCCGAGATACGGAAACGATGATGACAGAGCCGACGATATAGCTATATGGGTGCTGAAAACATTCCTTGAAAAGATAAAGAAAAGACATACCTACAGAAATTCCGAGCCTACAACTTCTATCCTTACGATAACATCAAATGTGGTATACGGAAAATATACGGGAAATATGCCTGACGGAAGAAGAGCCGGAAAACCGCTTGCTCCGGGAGCAAATCCAAGCTACGGTGCGGAGGAGAACGGACTGCTTGCTTCACTTAATTCCCTTACAAAGCTGCCTTACAAATGGGCTCTTGACGGAATATCAAATACGCAGACTATAAATCCCGATGCACTGGGACACAATGAAGAAGAGAGAGTAAATAACCTTGTGAATATACTTGACGGATATTTTGATAAGGG